>JAFGGZ010000043.1 GCA_016939415.1 Candidatus Iainarchaeum sp.
GACGCCCGACCCTACAAGGCATTTGCTTCCTATGGCCACGCCGGGCATGATGCTAGAGTTGATGCCGAGCTTGGTGCCATCTCCCATGATGCAACCCATTTTCCTGCGCCCGGTGTTTCCGACTGATTTGTCGTCGAACCGCAGGTTCGCGACCTTGCTGCCGGCGCCGAAGTTGCAGTCCTTTCCTGTGACAGAGTCGCCGATGTAGGAGAAGTGCGGGATTTTGGTGCCGTCCATGATGATGCTGTTCTTGACCTCGCTCCTGCCGACGAAGCACCCGTCTCCGATGCTCGTGAACGCCCTGAGGTGTGCGAACGGTCCTATGATCGTGTTCTTGCCGATGACGCACGGCCCTTCTATATAGGACCCACTCTTGATTGTGGTGCCTTCGCCTATGATCACTTCTCCCTTGATCACGACGTTGTCTTCGACAGTGCCGTGGTTCTCTCCCTTGATGCGCTTCACCGCTTCTTCGTTCGCTTTCAGCAGTGAGTGCGGGAAGGGGATTGGTAGCCATAGTAATGCTTTGACTGCGCGTACTTGCTTTTTCTTGGCGTATGACAGGACTGCGTCTGTGAACTCCAGCTCGCCTCGCGGTGATTCCTTGAGGCTGCTTAGTTCTTCGAGCATTTCTTTCGGCAGGTGGTAGCACCCGGTGTTTACGAGGCTGCTGCTGGGGTTTGCGGGTTTTTCTTCTATGCCTGTCACTCTTCCTTCCTTGACAGTGATTATGCCGAAGTGCTGTGGGTCTGGGACCTCTCCCACGAGCATTGCTGCATCTTCTTTGGCTAGTGCGCGGACATCTTCCTTGTTGTATAGGTCGTCGCCCATCAATAGCATGAAGTCGCTTTTTATCCTGTCCTTGACGAGCTGCATGGCGTGGCCGGTTCCTTTCTGCTCTTCTTGTTCTACGTACGTGAGTTTCATGCTGTTGAACTCGTTGCCGAGCCGTTCCTTTATCTGCTTGCTCAGGTACCCAACGACGATGATTGCTTCGCTCGCAATGCCTTGCAGTGCCTCGAGCTGGTGTTGGATTATCGGTTTGTTCGCGACTGGGAGCAGCGGTTTCGGCGTGTTTTCTGTGAGGGGCCGCATGCGCAGTCCTTTGCCTGCTGCGAGTATGATTGCCTGCATGCATTGTGTTCGGGTGGGTAGTGTTTATAAATCCGTTGTTTCCCAACGCGCTTTCCTTGGTATCTGTTCGTGAGGGTTGCTTCTGCGTCTCGCGGCTTTTCTTGTTGCTTGTTAGCTCATCCTGTCGTGGAAAGTATTTTATGGCAGGTTGACTTTATTTCTGTTAATGTCGCGCATACTGGCTTTCGGTGATAGCAATGTGTGGGGGAGGGGCGATCCTGGGGGTGGATGGGTGCGGCACCTCCGAGCGTTCTTCGAGAAAAAAGGGCGTGACGACAAAGACTACTATCCCGTGTACAATCTTGGCGTGTCTGGTGATACCACAGCATGCCTTTTGAAGCACGTTGAGCCCGAAATACTGCACCGCATTTTCGAGGACGAGCATTACACGAGGAAGGAGCGGCTGGTGCTCCTCTTCGGCATTGGCACCAATGACGCGTTGTTCTGGAACGAGCGCGGGGAGCACAGCGTGCCCCTGAACAGGTTCGGGGAAAACGTCCGGGAAATCATTCGCATTGCCAGCAAGTACTCCAGCGCCATTGTTTTCCTCGGACTCACGCCTGTCGATGACTCCAAGGTCGATCCGATCCCATGGCTTCCAGAGGCTTCGTACAGGATGGAGTTCGTGCGGCAGTACAACGATGCACTGAAGAGCGTTTGCGAGGAAGAGGGCGTGCATTTCGTCGACATTCTTCCTGTGATGAAGGGTTACACGGCACTGCTTTCCGACGGTGTGCACCTGAATCGGAAAGGCCATAAGAGGCTTTTCGAGCTCGTGAAAGGCTTCCTTGTCTCGAAGGGTATCACCTAACTGCCGTGTGGTCGTGGATGCGTATCTTCAGTTCCTCTGTCGTATACAATACTTGCTCGCGAACCTTTTTATATATGGTTGGCATTGTTTTTGAGCGGTGTTTGTCATGAAGAGAGTGCTCGCTTTGCTTCTACTGCTGTCAGCGGTTTTCGCTGTAGCCCAGCCTGGTGACTGGGTGCTGGAAACCACGCCCATGCCGGGGGGTGAGGATAAGAGCGTTGCCACGCTGTCGTACGACGATGGCGTGCAGCTGAAGATAGACAACACTGCCAGCGACAAGAGCAAGATGACTTGGAAGCTGTATAAGACTGCTCCACGGCCGTTCCCAGGAGCTGACTTCCAGTTCACGTTCGAAGTCAAGATCAACGCGCCGGACGTTAACCTGGACAACAACGCGAAGTGGGGCGGTGGGGAAGGCGATTACAACGACGGCCCGTTCATCATGGCGTTCTTGTACGCAGACAACGAGTCTGATGCGAACGACCCCCCGTTCAGCAAGAACTCCTTCACGTTCGGTACGGGGTACTGTCACGTGCATATGGAGTGCAACTGGGTCGGTGACACAGAGCTGGGTTACGGCTTCTTCTGCGCGAGCCAGGCCACGTACCCGGGGTGGAGCTTTGATGGCTCGACCTTCGGCGACATAGGGGCTCACACGAACCAGTTCACTGAGGAGCCGTTCATACAGGATGCGTGGAAAAAGATCACGAACACAATCGATTCCAATGAGTGCAGCAAGGACAACGTGACCTTGGTCGTAATGGGTTCGGACGTGTTCACTGACAAGCACTATGACTGGGAGATCCGGGACGTGAAGCTCGGCAACGAGCAAGTACCCTTGGACTTCATCTGGGATGTTGACTCAGGGGATTACCTCACGCGGCCTGCGTACTGTGGTGATGGTGAGAAGAACGGGAATGAAGAGTGCGACGGCTCTGACGGCGTTGAGTACGGTTGGTCGTGCACGTCAGCGTGCAAGCTGCAGTCGGTGTGCGGCGACACGAAGATCGTCGGTGATGAGGTTTGCGACAGCACGAACACGCCCAAGGGGTACAGCTGCGCGTCGGACTGCAAGAGCATGAGTTCTGTGTGCGGTGATGATTGGGTCACTGTGGATGAGCTGTGCGATGGCGACAATGTGACGTTCGGCTTCAAGTGCGGTTCCAACTGCCAGAGCATGACGAGCGTGTGCGGCGACGGGTTTGTCGTAGGCGACGAAGAGTGCGACCTCACGAACGGCACGAGCGCGAACTACAAGTGCGCGCCGGACTGCTCGCTTTACAGGGTGCTGAACACTGGTGAGATGGTGCTGATGGACTCCATCACCACGCTCATGATGGACACGCAGGAAGGCAAGCCCGCTCTCTCAGAGATTTCGCTGGTTGGTCCGGGCAGGATAAACGTCACTGATATAGAAGAGCAGCTGGCTTTGGGGAACAAGACCCTCCCGGCCAACCGCAGCATCGTGATGTGCGTGCAGAACGACTTTGACTGTGAGGAGAAGTACTTGTTCGGGAATGGGTTCAGCCCCACTGCCAACCAGTTCACTATCCCGGATGGTGAGAGGACAGGCCTTCTCAAGGTCTACAAGATTGTGAGCAACGGGACGACTGAGTACCATGTGGGTTTCAGGGAGAGCGCGGGAGGGTTGTTGCCGTACCTGGATTGGACGATCTGGGTCATCCTCGCGGCCGTGGTCATCTTAATCTTGATACTTGCCATGATCCTCATGCTTGCGTTTGCTGTGTACATGTACTTCAAAAGCAAGCAGAAGCAAAGGCTTTAAAAGCAAAGCGGTTCACAAGTGATCAGCATGAAGATTACGCAGTCTCCTGTACAAGGCCCCACAAGCGCTGCCGGGCTTGTCAGATACTTTGACATATCCGGCGGTGGCGTGGAGGTCACGCCTGAGCTGGTGTTCGGTCTCGCAGCCATCTTCATCATTGCCGAGATTGTGGTCTGGTACGCGTTCTGAGTACTATCCGATGCCCTGCAGGCCAGCGTAAGCCTTAAAAACCACAAACACCATAATTCACCACCGGAGAGTGAGTACAATGAGGTGTTCTTTGTTTGCTTTGCTTGTCATGGTTTCCGTAGCCTCTGCTGCCATGTTTTCAGTGCAGCACTCGGACGCGCTTTTGGGCAATGCCAGCCAGGCGTACTCCTTCGTGGTCACGGATAGGGATACTGGCCACACTGTGGAAGGCGTTAGCATCCTTTTGGGGTACAACGGGAACGTGGTCGCTGAGAGCGTGACGAACAACAGGGGTTACGCAGTGTTCAGCATCCACCCGCAGAACGCGGGCACTGTGATGTTCCGCGTGCAGAAAGAGGGGTATAATGATTTCGTGGTCGTGCAGGATATCCAGGTGGAGTCTGTCGAGCCGGCGCCTGAGGAAGAGGATGCTGGATTAATCGTGCCTGAGGATGAGGTCGCACCCCTCACAACAGAACCTCTGGCAGCGATGGAGGAGCCGTCGGAATTGACGGGTCTCATCACTGCTAAGGAGTCTAATGGCGATTACATGTGGCTCGTGGTTGGTTCCGTGGTCGTCATAGCCGTGCTGTCGACTGTCATCGTCCTTTACACTGAAGGTGACAATGGGGGCTTGGTATCTGTCGAGGAGGAGGACGAGGGCCTGCCGCTTGCAGGCGGTCCTGCGTTGGATGGCGTCGAGGCTGTTGAGGTGGATGAACGCAGCAAGCGTCTCAGGGAACTTGTGTTAGGGGATGAAGAGCTTAGGGGAGAGTAAGATATCCCATTCTCTGCATAAATCTTTAATAACACGGTTGTTGATAATATCATCGTGTCAGTGAGGAGTCTTGCTGCATTGCTGGTTATCGCCGCGGCGCTGGCGTCCTCAGTCATTGTTGAGTACTCTGAAGCGCCGGCTGTCAACGAGTCAGTGAAGTACTTGTTATCTGTCCGCGACTCGGATACCGGCGAGGCTGTTGAGGATGCTGAGGTCCAGCTCTTTTTTAATGAGGGGTTTGTCGCGAGGCGCAAGACCAATGTGGCAGGGCTCGCGCTCTTCTCCATGACTGCGCTGAAGGAGGGCGACATAAAGGTGCGCGTCCTCAAGGAGGGTTATACTGAGTCGTCTTACGCCCAGAGGATCGTGCGCAATCCAGGCAACCTGCAGCCCGATGAATCAAGCAGTCCTTCCGGTTTCGCGTTTCTGGGGGAGTCCACGCTCTTCTCTCTTGCTGTGGTCTCGGCGGGAGTGATTGCAGCGGCGTTCCTGCTGCAAAAGAACGGCGCTGACGTTCAGTGATTCACACGAGCTTGAACAGCTGCTTGGCAGGCTTCTTCTTGTGTTCTTCCGGTGTCTCGGCAGGGATTCCCACAGGCATGAGCGCCACTACTCTTTCGCTTTCTTTCAGCGAGAGCGCTGCCTTCACAGGCTCTTCGTCGAACGCTCCTATCCAGCAGGACCCGAGGCCTACTGCTGTCGCTGCGAGCGCAGCATGCTCCATCGCAATGGCTGTGTCTATCTGGAACGATGGCCCTAATGACCCCATGCCTGGATTGGATTCTTCAGGCCGGGCGACTGCTACCAGCACGATCCCTGCGTCCGCAACCCATTTCTTGCCACGGCACGCAGCAGCCAGTTTCTCTTTCTTCTCTGCGTCCTTCACCACGAACACCGTGAACGGTTGCAGGTTCCTGGCCGTGGGCGCAAGGCGGATCGCCTCCATGACCTTGTCCAGCTTTTCTTCTGGCACTGCCTCGTTCTTGTACTTCCTTACCGCTCTCCTCTTCTGCACGCATTCAAAGAATTCCATGTCATTTCCTCCTGTAGCTCGTAATCAGTTCTTCGACATCGTCGGCATCCAGCGTTTTCCTGTCTTCCTCGTTCTTCTTGGCGATGACCACGCCGTCTCCCAGGTTCTTCACAGTCTCGTATCCCTTTGCTTCGGCTGGCAGGATCTCGAGCTCGCCTCCTGCAACGTGCGCCAGCAGTGCTTTTAGTTCTTTGTACGTTCTTTCCGCGCGATCCAGCTCTTTTTGCTTTGCGTGGAGGTTCGAGTGCAGTTCCCTGATGCGATCGCCCTCGCTTTTCCTGGGTCCTGACGCGATCTGTCTCGCGAGTTTCTGCGCTTTTTCTGATGCGCTGTCCCGCTCTGCTTCCAGGGCACGGGCGTATCTATCCCTTTCAGCAAGCCTGTCCTCAAGGTTCTTGACCTGGATCTTCAGCCGCTCTTCTTCAGCGCTCTGCCGCCGCTTCAGCACTTCTTGCTTTTCTTCGACAGTAACGGCTTTTTGGACAGCGTCTGCGATGCGGACTTCTTTCAGCGCGGCCGTGAGTATTTCTTCTTTGCGTTCTTCAGCCAGCTTCTTCGCCCGCTGCAGTTTTGGGAGGACGTGCTCCCATGATTTCACTGCAGCCGCCATGGCGTCGCGTTCGTGGTCGTTCGACGTGCCCCTGTCCTTGGCCAAATCGTTCTTCTCGGCGGTCATCATGTCTTTTTCAGGTGACCACACACGGGCGTGGAATGCTGCAGCGAACTTCTGCACTTTTTCGGGTACGTGCGCCTTGTCCGTTGCCACTACGATCGGCGTGCCGAACTTGGAGACAAGCGCGACCGCGTCGCTCACTGAAAGGCCTTTCTCTGAATGGATTAGGACTGCGTTCCCATCCGTGTCAACGCAGGCGATGCCCACTGTAGTGCCGGGGTCAAGGCCGCACATGAGCTTCAAAGGCGCGCCCTCCTCTGCTTTCGCGTGTCCCGCCACCGCTTTGCGCTGATGAGTATGTTGCCTGCGATGTACGGCGCGACTGAGAACAGGACGATGATTATAGCGGCCCCGATCGCTTTACCTAGCGTCGGCCCCGTAGGAAAGACGTCGGCTGCGAGGTTGGCCAACCCCGTGGCGACTAATGGCGTGAGCAGCATCCCTCCGAGGAACGCTGCCCAGTTCCGTTTAATCGCGAGGAATAGCGCGACGTTCACCATTACGCCCATGCCTGTGGCAGATATGGTCAGCATGATTACGTGTCCAAAGTCCATTCAAATCACGTGCTCGTATTTCCTTCCTGTCAGCTCGCCTTTCGCCTTCACCAGTCCCAGACGAACGAGGTGGTTCATGTAGTTCCTGTACGATCTTTCGCTGGCCGGCTCTTTGACTTCACTGTTGTACGCTGTGAACAGTTCTTTTGTGCCGAGCTCTTTCTGCTTTTCGAGTATGAGGTACAGCGCTTTCTCGTGCGGGTTCAGTCGCTTGAGCGCTTCTGTCTTGCGCAGGTTTTTCGTGCTTGAGAACGCGTTCTTCACGTCTTCTGCAGTGACTGTTTCCCTGTCAGCGTCTTCTGCGAGGAGCGCGGCTCTGCGCATGGTTTCCAGGGCGATGCGGCAGTCGCCGTCAGCGAGTCTTGCGGCGGTCTTCAGCACGGTTTCTCCCACGCTGCTGGGGACGAAGGCGTACTTTTTCCTGTCGCCGAGTACGTCGTACACTTCTTCTGTCGTGTACGCGGGAAATTCCACGCCTTCTGCTGCGAGGCTGCTCTTGATGCGCGCGTCTACATCAAGGAGCGCGTACGCGTCGTTGCTTATCATGACCAGGCCTATGCCGCTGCGTGGCAGCGAGTACAGCAGTTCAGTGGTCTCGAGCGCGTCAACTTCGTCCAGGGTCACGACGACTTTGTGCTTGGCTGCTTCTTTCTCCAGGACTTTGAACAAGTCGTTCGTGCCTTGCTTGTAGTTCACGTATACGTCGAGCTGGCTCAGTATCTCCGTGAGCGCTGCGTGCGTGGTGTTCCTCTTCCAGCAGTTCACGTACGCTGTCCTCGCTTGCGCGGAATGCGCTTCCAGCTCTTTCATCACCCACTGCGCGAGCAGTGTCTTGCCTGTGCCGCATGGTCCGTACATGAACACGTTTCTCGACGCTCTGTTCAGCGTTATGGGTTTCAGGCACCGGGCTATCTCCTGCTGCTGCCCCTCGCGGTGCATGATGTGCTCGGGCACGAACCACTCCCTGAGCGGAGTGTCATCCCTGATGATGACTGCGCGTTTCTCGAAGTAATCCATGTCGGAAGATAACTGTTGCCGAGAATAAAAGGGTTTCGCAGCGGAAAAATAAGAGGGACGGGCGGCCGTTGGCGAGACGGTCGCCCTAATTCAAGAAGTCAACCTATCTTCTCTTTTCTGCTTTCACACCTCGCTAATCCCGAATAGGTGGGCGCTCATATGTTGTATGAACATCTATTTAATGCTATGGTCAGTTGTTTCAAATTTGCATAGCATAGTTTGTGGATAATGAACGTTTGTCTTGCCGAACGTCAAGCGCATGTTTAAATATCTGCGGCGCGTAAAATTGTTCTCATGCGAACGTACCTTGTCTTGTGGTTTAATAGTGAGGGCCGGAGCGCGACAGAGGTCACTGACAGGCTGATGAGTATGGGGTTCCGTCCTGTGCAGGGCAACTACGATTATGTGTACGAGTGGGGCAAGGACGCATCTGTCGATGAAGCGATCAACATGGGCGACATGGTGCACGCCACTCTTCGCAACTGCAATGCCATGTTCAAGCTGGAGACGATTTAGTTCCCTAACTCTTTCAGGAGTGCTTTGACTTTCAGGGCGTCTATTTCGAGTGCTGGCGACTCGCATATGAGTTTGCCTTTCACCTTGTGTTCGGCGAGTGCGCGGCACATGTCTTTCCACGGGAATGCGGAGTCGTCGATGTCGTGGTGCTTTCTCTCGCCGGCTTTTGTGTATTCCATGCCCGAGAAGTGCATGTGCATGTCTCTCAGGAATTCTTTGCCGAGTTCGTCTGCTATCCTGTCGAGCACTGCGTTGAAGTTCAGCTTTCCTTGCGCCCTGGCCCACAGGTGCGCCCAGTCCACTGTCATGGACACTCGTTCTACGTCTTGGCATAGTTTGATGAGCTCGTCGAGCGAGCCGAATTGGGTGTACTTGCCTGTTGTTTCGGGTGCCAGCCTGACGTCGTAGCCGCGCTCGTCAGCGACTTGCGCGAGGTCGTCGATTTCCTGGCGGAACACGTCGTAAGCGTCGGCGGGCGTGCGGCCTGAGTAGAACCCTGAGTGGAACACGACTGGCGAGGCGCTCATGTGGTGTGCGCGTTCCGCGCTTTCGAGGATGCGTTTCTCGCTTTCTGCTATCTTCTTGCCTTCTTTTGAGTTTAGGTTTACGTAGTACGGAGCGTGCACGCTGAGTTCGATTGTTTTTTCTTCGCCTACGGATTTGGCGAGGTCGTTTTTCATGTTCACGCCGTACGTGAACTCGACTTCCATGCAGTCCAGCCCGAGTTTCGGCACCATGTCGAGCGCTTCTATGATGCCTCTGCACATGCTTGGCGTGCCTGCGGTGCCGACGAGGATTCTCATTCCAGCACCATCCACACGCTGTCCGTGCGCTTGCCGTAGTGGTCTGTCCATCCTGGGAGGCGGGCGACTTCCCTGAAGCCCAGGCGTTCGTAGCACTTGCGCGCGGGCTCGTTCGGCGCTTCGTATTCGATGAAGATGCTTGAGTCCCACGCTTCTTTCGCTTGTTTGATGAGTTCTTTGAGCATGAATGTTCCGAGTCCTTGATTCCTGAAGCCTTTGCTTATGGCTATGCTTATGATTGCGTGGGCTCTTCCTTTCCATTGGCCTTGCTCTATCTGCGCGTTGCCGACAATCCTGCCTTCTTGCTCTGCGATGAGCTGGAATGTCTTTCCTTCACCCAAGGCCCTGAGTCGTGATTGCAGGTAGGAGGTTTCTTGTTCCGGTGTCTGTTCTTCGTCGATGA
>JAFGGZ010000044.1 GCA_016939415.1 Candidatus Iainarchaeum sp.
GCGTACGTACTGTTCCCGTTCGCAGGCCTCGTCGCAATCAGCCGCGTCGAACTCGGCCTGCACACAGCGACCGACGTGATAACCGGCGCCCTCCTCGGCATCGCGTTCGCCCTCGCATTCTCAAAACTCAGAATGCGCGACGTGCACATCAACGAAATAGGCAGGCAAGCAGTGCACTTCCTCGGCATACTCGCAGTGCCACTCGCAGCAATCATCCCCCAGAAAAGCGTGGCATTCCTCTGCTTCCTAACAGCCATGATCGCCTTGTTCATATCCCTCTCGAAGTGGAAGATCAAGGCAATCACGGACCTGCTCTCCCGCGAGAAAGAAAATCGATACGAGAACGCAGTCGTGTTCTACCTCGTCCTCGCAGCCTGCCTCTTCATCCTGCCGTGGACGCTCGCAGCCATAGCCATTGTAGCTCTCACTGTGGGAGACGCGTTCACCACGTTCTACGGAACGCACTTCGGGGCGACGCCACTGCCCCACAACAAGAAAAAGACTGTTGAAGGAGCTGTGGCAGGATTCGTAGCAACCTTCCTCGCGCTGTTCTTCATCGTCGGCCGGGAGCTCGCCCTCATCCTCGCCCTCGTGACAGTGCTCGCAGAGTCCCTCCCGGCGAACGACAACGTCACCATACCAATAACCACAGTCATCGCAGCAACACTGCTCGGGGTGGCGGCATGAAACCAAAACACTACAGAGCAAGACTGCCCATGATCTACTTCAGTTTCGGGAACGTCTGCGTCCACTTCCTGGGCGTAGTACACGGAGCGCCGCCAAGATACAGGCTCAACAAGGGAATGGCGCAACAGATAAACAAGGAAATAAAGCGCAGCGACATCGTCCTCGCAGAATCCTACAACAAAGAAAGCCTGGAGTACAGCATCGGCCAAAACCTCGCCCGCGCAAAGAAGTGGGTCGCACTCGACTCGGACATGGCTATAGACCGCCTCGTCGAGGAGTACGGCAGCGACCGCGCAGTCGAAATGCTGAAGAGGATAAAGTCCGCTGCAAAAGCGAAGACCACTGAACTCCCACCCAAAGAAGACGTGCCCCTCCTCCTCAAAGCGTTGGAAGGCGATGAACAAGCCTTGTTCCGCCTCCAGCAAGTCAGCAGGTCAGCATCAGCCATCCAATCAGCATGGGACGAGCTCAGAAACCTGGAGTGGACAGAAAAAATCCTCATCGAAGCATACAACGCCCTCAAGCACCGCAAGAAAATGACGCTGCTCGTGATCGGCGGCGTAGGCCACACGCCCGTCATGGACTTCCTCGAGAACCCCACATACTTCGAGCGCAGATACAAGAACGTGTACGGCCTCATGAACTGGAAAGCGCACGAAGTCGTAGAAATGCTCGAAACTGCTCAAAAGCCCAACCACGCGCCACCGAAAAGAGCAGCGCGAAAACGCGTGCGCCGATAGTTACCATTAAAAACCGTGACTGAGATTGTTTCTGCGATGCTCAGCCTCAATAACGGCGTCGTGTGGAGGGAACGCATACTCTTCGACCCCCACAAGAAAGCGCGCGCAGGCACTGTTTTCGTCAGCCACGCGCACTCAGACCACGCCAAGCAACACGCAACGACAATGCTGTGCACGCCAGCCACAGCAAGCATCGCAGGACTCGACGCGGAATGCATCGACATAGGACAGAAGACGCTGGTCGGAGACGCGGAAGTGAGCGCGCTGAACGCAGGCCACGTCATCGGCTCCGCGCAATTCCTCGTCGCACACGACGGCGGCAGCACCGCGTACACAGGCGACTTCAAGACAGAAGACTGCATTCTCCTCAAGGGAGCAGAAGCACTGCAATGCGATGACCTCGTGATAGAAACCACGTTCGGCTCGAAGCAACACACCTTCCCAGCACGCGAAGACGTCTACTCCGAGATGACGCAGTGGATCAACGCCAACACATCAGCGGGGCGGGTCGTCGTGCTCGGCGGGTACCCAGTCGGTAAAGCCCAGGAACTCACGAGACTTGTCAGCGAGGCAGGGCACACACCAGTAGTCCACCCCAGGATATTCAACGTGAACCGGAAGTGCGCGGATTACGCGAGGCTCGGCGATTACGTGTCCTCAGATTCGGCTGAGGCAAGGGACCTGATGAAAGGCCCTTTCGTCGCCATCATGCCATTCAACTCCCTATCCCCCAAGCTGTCCCAGGCACTGAAAGCCCAAACAGGCAGGAACGTGGTCAGCGCAGTAGCGACAGGGTGGGCGCGGACGTACTCGTTCAAGACAATGGGCGTCGACAGGGCGTTCCAGCTCAGCGACCACGCAGACTTCCCCCACCTCATGGACTACGTGGAGCGCAGCGGCGCCAAACGCGTCCACACAGTCCACGGGTACGCGCACGAGTTCGCACGCGAGCTCAGGAAGCGGGGAGTTGACGCAAAGCCCTTGTCGAAGCTGCAGGCGCAGCGGACAATCACCGCATTCTGAAAGGTTTTTAAACAAGTTTCTCTTAGTTTGTTGCAGGTGAGCTTATGGCCCAATTCAAGGAACAAGTGCACATCCGCGAGGTCCCGAAGGACATACTCCTGCACGCCATAGAAAGCATTGCAGAAGTCCTCGCTGAAGACGCTGCGTACAATTACGGCAAGGAATACGGATTCTACTCCAAGATAGATGTCAAGGAAGACGAGGGCATGGTGTTCTGCGAAATCAAGTTCGTCCCCTACGACTACAGGTTCAGGTGGCTCGCCTCGAAAGAAAAAGACGGGTTCATAGTCACGTTCATAGGCTCAACCCCCGGCGGCTGGACAGACCTCCTAACCAATGCAGGGGAAAAGCTCCGCAGCCTCATGGACACGCAGTGGAGCGCCTTCAACAACTTCGCGCTGGGTTACGTGACCGCCGAGAGCTTCATCGCAGCCAAGAGGAAAGGCCCGGCCAAAGAGCACGTGAAAGCAGCGAAGGCAAAGGTCAGGAAGCGCACGACGCACAAGAAAACCATCATCGACTGAGCGCTTCGACACACTGCTGCCTGCACTCCGGTTCCACGGAATGATTGCAGTCAGTCGCAATGCCACGGCTCTTCCTGATAAAAGTCTCGCCATAGCAGCAGTCCCGCTTCACAGACCCATCCACTATGAAGTGACAGTAAAACACGTCGTCGTAAACCCGCCGGTACTCTGCATAGCAGCCATCATCATCGCAGCCCTCACTGTCGAACAAGCAGCGGCCATCCACGCAAACGCGGTACACGCCGCACTCTGCGTCAGATACGCAGCGCTCCGGCAAAGGAACGCACTGACCGCCGACGCAGGCCTCGCTCCGCTCGCACTCGCACAGGCATCCAGCCAACAGCACAAGAGAAAGCAGTATCAAGAGCCGCATTTCATCACCGGAAAGTCAGTTCCCTTGCCAGTCGAGTTCAACTGGTCAGAGAACACGTCCACCACAACAGGAATGCCTTCAGCAGAAGCGGAGATGACAGGGTACGCCGTGTTGTTGCGCTTCTCTCCAGCGGGAATGCCACCGAACTCCATTGTCAGGTTCTTGTCCCTGAAAGAGTCGGAGTGCATCACCACGCGAACGCCAGTCAATCCAACAGAGCCCGTGTTCTCCACAGTTGTGGTGATCCTCCAACCAGCACCCGGCGAGAAGCACCCCGCGAAACCGTAACTCGGGTGGAACCCGACTTCTGCTGATGGCGCGACCACCTCGGCCTCCTCCACCACTTCAAAAGTGACCGCCTTTATCTGAGCGTCAACCTCGTCCGCAGACACAACGACTTCAGCAGAGTACGTTCCGGGCGACGCGGCGGGCAGCACCTTCACAGGCATGACCACCACTCTGCTGTAGCCAGGGTTCAGGACAGACACCTTCGCTTCGTTGTCAGTGACAGCATCCCCGGAAACGCGGATGCGGATGTTGTGCAGGATTGCGTTTCCGTCATTCCGCACGAGCCCACGGACTTCGATACTGCCGCCAGCCACCGCGCCTTCACTGTGCGATTCTGAGAATGACAGCAAGTAGTAATGCTCTTCCGGCGGGGCTTGCATGACGTACAAAAGCGCGATACCGCCCGCAATCATCACGAGCACTACGATGATGAAGAGAATCGAGCCGATCTTCATGAGAAAGCGTTACGCGCCGATCGTTTAAAAGCATTACAGAAAGAAGGCACCGGCGGCATCTAAGCTTGGACAAGGCACGCATTTCTCGCGCCTTTTTACGGAGGGTTCGTTTAGCTCAGCGAACTATTGTCCTACTGCCTACCATCCAAGTGGCTCTGCCACCGGCGGTTAATGTATAAAACAGGTGGGATAAATAACTTTCCTGCAAAAACCCTGTTTTCACGCATGGCAGCATTTAAATACACCAACAGCGTTTTTCAAACCGGTGATTCGGATTGCAAGACAAGTCCAAGGACATATTCATCTTGTCGCTCATGGCCATCGCCTTGCTCGGCGCGGGCATGGTCACGTGGGCGATGATAACGCTCCAGCAGCAGCCGGAGCAGCTGGATGGACTCCTCCCACC
>JAFGGZ010000045.1 GCA_016939415.1 Candidatus Iainarchaeum sp.
CACCTGGGAAAGGTCACGATCAACAAGGAGTACTACAAGAAAGTCGTCAGGGTGCAGAAAGAATAAGCATCAGGCACGCACAGGCCTCGCACTCTTCTTCCGCAAGGCATGACCACCGGCGAGCGTATGCAAGCGCGCGGAGTACGCATCAATCTCTACCCGAAGTCGATCAGCGCGCGCCTTCGCATCAGCATACTTCTCGACAGCACCGCGGAACGCTGCCTTGCCAGGATCCAACGAAGCCCCGACAAGCGGCTGCGTCGGAACGCGGCCGCCAGCCAGGTCATGCATGTCCCTGAAGGCATCCAAAAACTTGGAGAAGTCAGCGTTGGGGCGGGCATTCCAAACAAGCTTGAACCGCTTGTACGCCACAGCGACATTTTCCAAGCGCTTGACCTCCTCATCACCAACACCCCGCTTGGAGCGCGCTTCATCAAAAACAGAATCGATGCGCGAGTGAATGGTCTCTGCGTGGGACCTCATTTCCTCACAAGTCTCATCCAGCCTCGCCCTGAGACCGCTAACATGCTCCTGAACTTCTTGGGCACTGGGTCGGATGAGCGGGACGAACTTTTGCAGCACAACCCTCCACGCAGCCATGCAACCAGTATTGAATTTCTCGCTTTTTAATCATGCGCTACGGCAACAGCTATATATATACTGAAGGAGTATTCCCACGCATGCGAAGGGGCGTAACCCCGACGGTGTCATACGTAATGCTGCTCGCGATCGTTGTCATAGTCAGCGTCAGCTCGTACGTGTGGGGGCAGTGGGAGATAAACAGGATGGAGGAACTGCCCATAGCAAGGAACGCAGAAGCGCAGATGCTCAGCATCGACAACGCTGTGCAGAGCGTTGCGCACGGTGACGTCAACTTCACGACAGTCATGGATCTGTACTACCCAAAAGGCATCATCCAGGTCGAGGAAAATAATGATTGGGTGAAGTACACCAGCCAGATCAACGCCAACGTCTACGAAGGAGAAGCCAGTGGAGTGCCCTGCGCGTGCTCACCATCATGCACCCTGGTAGAAGACTCCGTCACCAGCATCAAGATGAGCCTCATCCCGTACACCCGCGTGTACCGCGGGAGCACGGGCGACTCCTCCAGCCAGTACGTCGAAGTCGTCGCATGCTACGATGACATAGACCTCGTCGTCGACCCCACATGCGTCGGGAAGAGCGGGCCGCGCGCGCAACTGACGCTGAGAAAGCTAGGGTATGACTCAGCGACGCACAAACCCCAAGTGATGGTGAGGGTATGTTAAAAGGCCAGCTCTCAGTGCCATTCGCCATCCAGGTCACGATCGGGTTCCTCCTGCTGGCAGCACTGACTTACTCGGTGCTGTCATTGGAGCAGGACTTCAAGAAAGACTCGCAGGAGCAGGTGCTAATAACAGCAAGCGACTTCATTGCCGTGCAGATGCTATCCACCCTAGAGTACTTGGAAGAGAACCAAACAATCGATCGAATCATACGCCTGCCAATGACCCACGACGAGGCCGTGGGCCAGTACGCCGTAAGCATAAAAAGCCATGATGGTGTCTTGTACGTCGAGGCAGCCTCGAGCAAGTGGACTGACCTCGTGGCCAGGCACCCCCTCTACCTGAACGCAAGCAATGTCATAACGAACGACCGCGTGAGTTACCCGCCGACTAACTGCTTTCAGGCATCGCGAAACAGCACGAACTACGTGCTCCAAATAACGTGTTGAAAATGCCGTTCAAAAGACATATCCTGAGGAAAACCGCGAGAAAACTCGCAAAGACAGAGGGCGGGGAAGAGGAACCGACAGAAGAGGACCTCCCCGAACTCCCAGTGAAACCGAAGGAAGTGGAAGTCAGCGACCTCATGAAAGGCTTCGAAGAGTACGAGAAAGAAGAACAGGAAATGTCCGAGGAAGACAAGTCCCGCATAAGATCCCTCCGCGAAGAATACGAGAAAGGCCTGCTCAAAGAGACCGCGGAAGCAGGAGCGGCAGAAGCCGTACCCAAAGTCGTGGACTTCTCACGCGTGACAGATTCAGTCACCGGGACGAGGGAGGCCATGCCGCACGTCGAGACGAAGGAATTCGCTGAAGCAGCAAAAGAGCTTGCCAAAGCAGCTAAGGAGATGGCCAAAGCCACCACAGCCAAGAAGCCTGACGAAGACGGCCGCATGAAGAACATCCCGCTCAAAGCGCACAAGATACCCATCCAGTACGTGAAAACCATGAGGGCGGAGTGGCAGCCCCCCGACTTCGCGGACGTCAATGCAATCTACCCCCTCATAAAGCCCTTCGCCATGGTCAACCTGAAATGGAACCAGGACAGGAACAAGCTCGAATACCTGCTCATAGAACCACACATGACAGCAGAACAGAAAAGAACGCTAAAAACACTGAAAGAGCTAGTAGTAGACCTGCTCGACATAAACCTGTTCGAGATAAAGGAAGCCGCAAGCATCAGGACAGTGCTCAAAGAAAAGATGAACAAGGTCATCAACGACTACGGCATAATCCTCACGGAATACGAGTACCAAAAAATCCTGTACTACATGTACAGGGACTTCCTCGGACTCGAACGCCTCGAACCCATAATGCACGACCCTGCAATCGAAGACGTGTCCTGCGACGGCGTGAAGGTGCCGCTGTACATATACCACAGGAAGTACGGCAGCGTCGCCACCAACGTCCAGTTCGAAGACGACGAAGAACTCAACAAGTTCGTAATACGCATAGCACAACGGTGCGGCAAGCACATCAGCGTCGCAGAACCGCTGCTGGATGGCGCGCTGCCAGACGGAAGCCGCGTGCAAGCCACGTTCTCATCCCACAAGGACATAGCCATGCACGGCTCCACATTCACCATCAGGAAGTTCACGCGCGACCCGCTCACAATCACCGACCTGCTGCACTTCGGCACGCTGCCGGCCATGATGGCCGCGTACATTTGGATGGCGATGGAGTACAGGAAGAGCATACTCGTCGCAGGCAGCACGGCCACAGGCAAGACCTCGCTACTAAACGCGCTATCCATGTTCCTACCAGAAGAAAACAAGATAGTCAGCATCGAGGACACGCCTGAAGTGAGACTGCCGCACGAGCACTGGCTGCAGAAAGTCGTGCGCACAGGATTCGGGAGGGAGGACATCACAGGCAAGAAGCAGGGAGAAATCAGCATGTACGACCTCCTGAGAGCAGCACTCCGTGAAAGACCGGATAACCTCATCGTGGGAGAAGTCCGTGGCAAGGAAGCATACGTCCTATTCCAAGGCATGGCTACAGGCCACGCGGGAATGGCCACAGTCCACGGTGACTCTGTCGACGCCGTCTTGCACCGCCTCCAAACGCCGCCAATCAACCTGCCATCAGGGCTCCTCCAGCACCTCAACATCATTATAATCCTCACAAAGACCCGAGTCAAGAACATCGAAGTCAGGCGCATCAAGGAAGTCGTTGAAGTGCTGGGCCTGAGCAAGGAACACGAACCAATCATAAACACGCTCTTCCGCTGGCACCCGGCAGACGACACGTTCGAGTTCGCCTCAGACAAATCCTACGTGCTGCAAAACATAATCGAGGACAAAGGCATAGAAGAGAAAAGCATCTGGGAAGAGATACAGCGCAGGACGAGGATACTCGAGTGGATGAGCGCGAACGACATCAGGTACTACATCGACGTAGGCAAGATCCTGCAACAGTACTACAAGAACCCTGAAGCAGTCATAAAGAACATCTGAGGAAAGCAAAATGATAACCACGAAAAAGTACGGCCTGCTGTCATACTACATATTCCAGAGACAGCTTAAGTACATCCTACCGTACTTCCAGAACCTGAAACAGACACTCTACAAAGCGGACATGGGCGTCTCCCTGGAAGAGTACGTCACATCATTCCTCCTCACCACCACGCTCATCTGCACAGGCATGCTTATCACCACATCATACTACTTATCCGTTGTCCTGAAGATCGAGCTCATGCCCTTGATCTTCTGGGAGCTCATAATCCTTCTTGCTACCGCCGGCGCAATATTCGCGTTCTACTTCAACTATCCTGAGTACAAGGTCGGGGAGCTGACGAGGAACCTGAACAAGCACGTGGCCTTCGCTGCAACACACATGGCAACCATCGCAGGCACGGGAGTGCCGCCTCACGTTATATTCCAGATGGTAGGTGACTTCACAGAGTACGGCGAAGTCGCCAGCACGTGCGCCAAAGTATACAGAAACGTCGTCGTGTTCGGCTACGACACGCTATCCGCAGTCTCAGAGGAAGCCCAGAAAACGCCGTCGCACAAGTTCAAGGACTTATTGTGGAGCATCGTGGCCACGATAAGGACAGGCGGCAACCTGAGACAGATGCTCATAGCCAAGTCCAAGACGCTTATGGAAGACCAGCGCCGCGTGGAAGCAGAGTATGTCGAAACCCTGTCCATGATGGCAGAGATATACTCCACAGTCTTCGTCGCAGGCATAGTCATGGTATTCGTGCTCGTCGCCATAATGGGCATACTTGGAGGCCTGCCAGTGCCGGTAAAGCTCGTGCTGGAGATAACCACGTACCTGGGCGTGCCACTCGCATCCATCGCATTCATAACAGTAATAGAAACCAGCAAGCCCGCAGGGCTTTGAGGTGAACAAGAATAGCAAACAAGGACAGCAAGAAGGAAGAGGCGAAGAAGCCGCCGATGAAGAAAGAGCAGGTCAAGAAAGAACTCAGGATAAACATATCCGAAATACGGAAGCGATTCTCCAAACTGAAGAAGCGGTGGAAGATACTGCTCACGCTCATAGGCATCGCCATCCTCCTAGTGCTGTTCGGCGCCATGGTGAGCCCAGCGAACCTGCCGCTGTTCATAATCGGCGCATTCTTCGAGATCACCATCCCCTTCGCATTCCAGATGTACGTCGAACACGGCAGGATAATGAGCATAGAAGAACACTTCCCCGACTTCCTGAGGGACATTGCAGAATACAAGCGGTCGGGCGTCACACTCAGCGGCGCGATACAGAACGCTTCCCACAACGACTACGGACAGCTCTCACCAGAAGTTAAGAAGATGGCCACAGAGCTCTCGTGGGGACTCTCCTTCGACGAGTCAATGCACCGCTTCGGAGCACGCATGGAAAGCCAGATGGTCGACAGGGCGATATCCATCATCACGATCGCGCAAACGGCAGGCGGCGAAGTAACCACCATCCTCGAAACAGTTTCCTCAGACCTCAGGAAACTGAAAGAACTGGAGAAAGAGAGGGTCAGCAAACTAAGCATCTACACGATGACGATATACACCATCTACCTGCTCCTGCTGTTCATCATCGTAGTGCTCACAGAAAGCCTCGCGCCAGCAGTGCCAAAGATGCAGGCGGCAGGCGAGATACTGGGCGGGGCAGTCGGCACGATAACGGAGTACGAGTTCAGGACACTCCTGTTCCACGTCGCGCTCGTTGAATCGTTCTTCAGCGGCTTGATCGCGGGACAGATGGGTGAAGGCCGCCTGACCGCGGGAATCAAGCACGCAGTCATCCTGGTCCTCATAACCCTGCTGGCGTTCCAGCTGGTGCCGCTGCCGCCAGCCTCGGAAAAGCTGTCGGAAACGATCCTGGAACTGCCCCCAACGCCCGGCTTCACAAGCCAGGGACTGCAAGGCCTGAGCCTTTTCGAGAAAGGCTTCACCGCTGAAGAAGTGGCAGACCAGGTCCGCAAGCTCGCGAAAGAGAGGAACAGAGAGCAGTACAAGGCATTCACCGCGGACAACGTAGAGTTCATAGCAACGATCTGCAACCTCTGCGCTCAAGGCAAGCTCTCTATATCAACCAAGGAGATCATTGTCAACGAACCCGTCATGATGAGGTACACGGTAAGATTCGCTGAAGACAGGTATGTAGTGGAGATAAGCGATGGAGAAGCACAAGTCATCGAAGAGTAGGGCGGACATAGGAATAGAATTCCTCGTCGCAGTAGTAATATTCCTTTCCGCTTTCTGGTTCATATACCTGCAGAGCACGGTAATGCTAACGCAGCGCATTCAACGCCAGGACCTGAGGCAGCCAGCCATGCAGCTGCTCTCCAGTGTCGTCATCCACGACGCAGGCACCCCCCCGGAATGGACAACAGGACCGAACGAATTCGGCTTAGCGTACTACGACGAGAAAGCCAACCACAACATACTCGACGAAACAAAACTGGACTACATGGCCGCGCAGGACTGCAACGACATCATGCCGCGCGCGTTCAAAGGCTTGTCTTATAGCATTAAAGTCAGCACGCCCGAAGAAAGTTGGGAGTGCTCATCCAGCATACAGAAGATAGCACTCATCGAGCGGCCCGCGTACGTGCGCAGGACAAGCGGCGAGTACGAAGAGGGAGTGATTCGCGTATGGGCCGCGTGAACACAACATTCAGGAAGAACCCGCGCGTTACACAAACACCCGCGTTACACAAACAGCCTGAAACGCGGACACAACACTCAGGAAAAACAACTCGAAACGCGAACACAGCATTCAGGAAGAGAGGGTTCATGCGCATCATAGAAGTGGTTCTCGCCCTCATCCTCATGTTCGCGCTGATGACCGCGCTCATACAGCAGAACCCCGCAGTGCCGCAGGCACGGAAAAACACCCGCATAATGAACAGGTACGCGGAAGACTTGAAGAACATGGTGTGCAACTCGGAGAGGGACAGGACTCTGGCACTGGCAGGGGATTTGGATGCAATAAACGAATCGCTGGACTATGTCCTGCCGTATGACATCAAGTTCCGTGTCGCAGTGCTGGACTCCGGGGACAGCGAGCTGTGGAGCACTGGGTATGCCTTGCCTGATCTCGTGAACAGCCCGACCGACGTGTCATCCACAGGCTGCGCTATCCGCAACGAAACCACGCCAACAAGAAGACTACTGGTGCAGGTATGGTACTGAAGAAGAATCGCACAGCATTCAGGAAAAGAGGCCAGTTCTTCATAGTGTCGCTTTTGATAATGGTTCTCGTGATAGTGGGGGTTGCTTACTTCGCAGCAGAAAGCAAGCAATCGCCCCTGCAACTACAGGTGCCGAAGGAAGCATTCGCCGAATCAGAAACCGCATCCTACGGTGCAGCGCTGTTCCACGCGCTCGGAGAACGGCCGTACAACGGCAGCGCGGACTTCATCGCGGACACGATAAACGACTTGAAGGCAATGGCGAACAGGACTGGCCGGGAGCTGAGCATGGACTGCGATGAAACACAGGACGAGAACGCCTTCACAGTGGATTGCAACATAACACTGCAGTCAACCACCCAGAACATAACGCGCACAGTGAAGAGGACGTACACAGTGCCTTTCGGCGTAAAGACGTACGCGGACCCTGCCCACGCACTGGAAACGCATGCTTTCAATGCCGGGGATAACGTGTATTACCGCATCACAGGCAACACGTCCGAAGACGTGAACATCACAGTCAAAGACGGGGGAGGGGACGTGCAGTACACAGCGTACAAAACATTCACGGACTACAAAACAGACGACTCGTTCGCAATAGACATCACCGACCCCACAGGAACGTGGGAAGTCTTCCTGAACGACACACTAAAAAAGAGCTTATCAATCTCGTGAGGATCGTATGATGCGCTGCGGGAAGAGAGTAATCGCGAGGCGCGTGGAGGAAGCGCGGTCAGCGCTGCAGAAAGCAATAGGCCTCATGTTCCGCAAGAGCTTTGACGGAGCGCACGTCCTCTTCATCAACAGCGAGACGCGCGTCGGTGCCAGCATCCACATGATGTTCATGCGATTCCCCATCGACGTCGTGTTCCTCGACTCAAAAAAGCGCGTGGTGGACGTCCGCAGGGACGTGAAGCCATGGGTGCTGAACGTGACGCCGAACAAGCCTGCGAAGTACGTCGTGGAGCTGCCAGCCGGCAAAGCAGACGTCAAGGTAGGAGAATGCGTGGAATGGTAAAGTTTTAAATACCAGCGCTCCGAAGTAGTTCCCGGAGGTATTCTCATGAACAAAAGAGGTCAAGCATTCGACGCATTCAAACTCCTCATCGCCGCAGTGGTCGCAGGAGCGATCCTGGTCATCCTGCTGTCAATGATCAACGTCATAGTGCCGGTGGGCAGCGAGCCAGATGAAGTGATGGCCCAGACACTGCAGCAAGTCAAGCAGGGCGGAGTCACCAAAACATCGCAGACAGTCGTCCAATTCGTGGCAGGAAACGGATACGAATCAGACGCGATCGCCGAGAAAGGCGGGCGGAACGCAGGCGATGTCATGTTCTGCTGCTCCGGAGTCGACTCGGAGAAGTGCGAAGGATACATGTTCGACGACATAGACGGGGACAACTCGTTCTTCGAGTGCGACGAACCAAGCGGAGAACTCACAGTGCTCAAGGACATCTCCGGAAAAGTGCGGGCGTACTGCGAAACGAGCGGTGAGTCCTGCATAATCGGGTTCAAGAAAGCAACAAGGTGAGAGAGTGCTCAGGTCGCTCTTCGCATTGTGGAGGTGCAGGAGGGGAGACATGAACTGGACTCCCATCTACCTCCTGATCCTAGCGGCCATAGCCATCATCCTACTTGTTTCCGTGATAAAGCCAATGTTCCAGGCAGCGGTCGAAACAGCGGTTTCGGCCGCGCCGGAGTAACCCTTTTATTCCTCTCCTTCTTTTGTTTTCATCATGATAGGATCCAAGGGTCAGGAAGAAGCCCCGTTCAGCATGCTGCTCGCAGTGGCCATGCTGGCGATGGTACTTCCCATAGCAATGTTCTTGTTCTCAACATTCCAAGACTGGCAGTGCGAGCAGGAAGTCCAAAACAACCTGCAGAGCCTTGCCAGGGACCTGGAGCTCGCAGCCACGCTGGGCGGCGGCGAGCGCACAATCGAAGTCGACCTGACGAAATCGTTGTGCGGCGACTTCCGCGTCGACAACTTCACCTTGCTCGCTCCAGGCGAGGACCAGTGCATCGATTACTGCCATGACCCGAACTGCCGCATACTGAGAGGTACGTACATAGATTACAGCGAGAGGGATGAAGCAGGAAACCCCGAAGTACAGCTCGCGACGCAGGACGTGTGCGTGCGCATACCAAGCAACGTGCGCTTTGTCACGACAGGGTGCGCGGCCGGCGGGGGTGGGGAGCTGTTCGACATCGGAGAAGACATTCGCCCGGGCTACCACATATTCAAAATAAAGAAAGAAGGCTTCGAAGTCAGACTCTGCGAGTACAAGAGGGCTGAGGAACGATGAAACGCGGCCTCGGCATGTGGATAATGTCCAAGCTCGTCATACTCATATTCCTTTTCGCGCTCGTGTTCGTCATGAGCCTGTTCCTCCGCATCTACGAAGACAAAGTGATTGCAGACACCGCGCGAGGCTACACAACGCTCTGGAGCGAGATTGCGGCAGGCGCCGGCACGTACGAGTCATCACTGGAAACACTGTACCTCGAGGACAAGATACAGATACAGGAAGTGGATGCAGCTTACACCCTGGTCCTGAAACCGTCTGAAGCAGTAAGGCAGTGGCGCGTAGCATTCCTCATCGCGTGGAAGGACCATGACTCCCCCGAGCAAATCGCGCAAACAGACGGCTTCGCAGCAGCCTCCGTCGTGAGCCTGCCGCGGCAAGTGGAGCGCATCATCATGTTCCAAGGCAACTACGATGACGTCGGGTACGAGACAGTCGAAGAGCTTCTCGTGCGGCCATCAGCGCCGATCGGCGTGGGCAGGGACACCAACCTCATATTCTACAGGAACGAGACAGTGTTCTGCGTCGGGTCAACGAAAGCGAGGAACCCGGAAACAGTGAAGGACGCAATCGCCACCCTGGGAGCGTGCTGCACGCCCCGGTTCCGCGGAACGTGCGGCGCGAGGAGGGCCGCTCCATGAGGGGGTATCTGGGCCCTTTGGGCGATGACTTCCCGTCCATTTTCCCCATAGCCATGGGGCTCATGTTCTTCTTCAGTGCAGTGACAGTCACGTACATGGATTACACGGTGAAGCAGGACGCGGTCACGCTCATGCGCGCTAACCTTGCGCTCAGCCGGGCGGTGCGCTCGCAAATCACGTTCACTGAAGAGCACTTCTTCGGTGAGCGGAGTGGATTCGCTGGGGTCTGCGACCTGCTGGACAAGACGAAAGCGAACTACGGCGTGCGGGCGAAGATGGAGCTGCGCCACCAATACAACGACGGCAGCGCGTTCCGTGACATCGTGTACCGGTTCCCTTCCAGGAAAGCGGCGCAGTGCGGGGACCTGGAGGACGAGGAAGGCACGCCTCTGCCGTACGAGCGCACGTCCGCAGTGACGATGACGTACCCAATCGTGGTGGAGGAGGATGGCGAGACAGTGCCGAGGAGCTTGGTGATAACGACATGGAAGGCTTGAGAGGCCAGGCAGTCATCGTAGACGCGATCTTCTTCCTGATGATTTGCGGCATGGCGGCAGCAGGCATACTGTGGGCGGGCAGCGTGTACGGCCAGAAGAGCTTTGCCGCGTACTCGTACATGTACCTCAACGATTACGAGACAAGCGCGCTTGCAGTGCTGTCTGCGACAGAGTACAAGGACGGGGCCGGCGTGTCCAGGGCATGGCTGAAAGAGTTGGGGGACTTCATGCTCGACAAGTACAACGAAACAGATCCTCCTGGCAGGTACGATAACCCTGGCGGGGGAATGGATTCCCTGCTCGAGGGATGGGAAAGCGTTTGCTACGCAGCACCGGCGCCCATGCTCCTGACAGTGTGGAGCACTGAGCCGGCAGTGGTGCGCGGCACCCGCAGCGAGCCACTGTACCTCGCGTGCGGAGGGCTCGTGTACGCAGACGACGACCCCGGGAAGGAGAGGGGGTTGTTGTGGGAGCGGGATCCGCGGCTGGGGGATTGGGTGAACCCGTACAAGTACCCGTACTACTCCTCGCCCACGCTTTCCAAGGCGTGCGGCGCAGTGCCGTGCACGATGGAGGTCAAGATTTATTACTGAGTTCTGCGGAAGTGGTTACCAATGATTATCGGTGCTTATTTCACGTTCCTTAACATCGTCTTGGAGTACGGGGAGCTGGCGGCTTGGCCCATGCTGGCGTTCGTCACCAGCCTGCCCGTCGCTGGGCTGGCAGTGTTCGGGACATGGGTGGCGAGGAGGATGGAGAGCACGAGTTGGGTGATGAGGTTCTTCCTCACCGAGCTGTTCGCCTTTGCC
>JAFGGZ010000046.1 GCA_016939415.1 Candidatus Iainarchaeum sp.
CCCAGTGACTATACCATCATCAGAGACTGCTATGTGGCTCTGGCCTCCCAGCCTCATGTGTTCTTCTAATGGCGTCTCGCCCGCGTATTCATCCCTGTCCGTGGGAAGCCTCGCTATGAACACGACCTTTGTCCCATCCTCGTTGACGTCTATGACTTGGTCCTCGAGCACAGCCCCTTCGCCAATTGCGCTGTTCGGCCCGGTGAGCCTCAGGGTGTTGATGCGGGCCCCATTGATCTGGTGGACCGCGACGCTGTCAGAGGTGCCGTCGCCGTCACTGTCAAATAAGTATACAGTGTACCCGAGTTTGCTGACGCGCAGGGCGTAAGAGTTCCCTTTGAAACCGGCCGTAAGAAGCGTTGTTAAGACGGGCTCCTTCGATATTATCGCGCCTCCCCCAGAAGGAGTTGCTCCACCGCCTGAGGGAGCCGTTCCTTCCTCTGAAGGGGCTGGGCCGCCGTCAGGTTCTACGCACCCTACTAAGAGGGTTGCTGTCAGCAGTAATACGAGCATGATTTGCTTGTTCATGGAAACACCAAGAGGGAATAATCACTAATCATATAAAGGTTTGCTCAGAACATTGTCGCAGTCTACCTTTTCTGCTGGGCACGCGATTTCCTCGAGCCATGCCGCACTGCCG
This sequence comes from Candidatus Iainarchaeum sp., assembly GCA_016939415.1. Classification (GTDB taxonomy): domain Archaea; phylum B1Sed10-29; class B1Sed10-29; order WALL01; family WALL01; genus JAFGGZ01. The sequence goes on from JAFGGZ010000046.1 coordinate 641, forward strand.
TCGCTCTTTTTATATCCCAAGCTCACCGAGTTATTCATGCCCAGATCGCCCAAGTCTAAGAAAAAAGTTAATGAGTTCTTGAAGAAATGGGATGGGGAAGGAGGCGGCCGAAGTGTCCTCCGCAGAACCATCCATGTTGGCGACTGCGATGTGCACTTATACGGCATAGTTCACTCCATACACCGCGAAAGCCAGCCCTCGCGCCTGCCCGAGTTGGTTGAGGACTTGAAGAACGCTGATCTCATTCTTCACGAACGGCATTTGGATGAATTTTTTGTGAGGCCCGACTTCCCAGACAAGCCGTTGTTGGACATAGAAATGGGTCGCAGAGAGGAATGGCTGGGGGAAGAAAACCCTCTCTTTAATCTCCATAAGAAAGGGCTTGTTCATTCATTCGAGGAAGTGGACAAGGATATTCTCCCTGAACTCATCAAAGAAGAAGTCCTTAAGACTCAGGCCGCTTTGGGAGAGCACATCCAAGGGTTGCCAGCCAAGCAAAAGAAAGAACTCAGGGAATGGATCGACAGCTATGATATGTACAAGAGGATGAGGGCTGTGGTTAAATTAGTGAAAGCGGTCCCGCTTGCTTCTCCACTAATTGTTCTGCCCTTAGTCAACCACCAAGCCCTCCTCCACTACACTCTCCCGCCCTCAGAAATGGAGGGGGATAAAGAATCACACGAGGAAAGAACCCAGGGCGCAATAGGGATCTGTACGGAGATCATGAGCGAGGGCAGAGTAAAAAAACCCCCGGATACTACAGTTGTTTTCACCAGACAAAAGGGTTGGCTTGGTTCCACTGATATTCCACGAGCATTTGCGGGAAGTCTTTAGCCTCAGAGACGCGTACATGGCCGAAAAAATAAAAACCCTCGCAGGTGAGCACAAACAGTTACACGTCCTCACCGGGTCGGACCACACTGACAACATAGTACGGTTCCTGGAAAACGAGGAACAAAGAAACAGGATAATAGACTTTTTCAAGAAGGATACTCCAAAATCCTTTTCCGAATTACAAGAATTCAAGAAGAACCCCGAACTACGGAAAGGAACAGTACAACAAACCGATAAGTAGCTCGGTAATCTGCCTTTCTTGCCAAGGGCATGGCCTGCAGAAAGTCATAATAACCTTGTCTTCGTTGCTTCAAGCGAATGAGAAGAGGCAATCGAATGTCCCTCAATGCATCCGAAAAGCTCAAGCAGGAAATCGCGTTCGTGCTATCCCTACCCGTCCTTCTTATAGCAATTGCTGTGGGATCTGGTTTATACGAGGCATTCGAAGCCGGCGGCCCCTGGGTGTTCGGCGCGTTCCAAACGCTCGTGCTGTTAGCCGTGTACGGCTACCTCGTAGACAGCTACAAGCCCTTGTTCGAGAAGGACAAGAAACTGCTAGCGAACGTCACGATAGGGCTCGCAATCCTCGCGATCCTGGGTCTTGTCGTGTTCATCGCGTTCTTGTTCACGTAACATCCCATCGATCCGCTAACCGTCCCAAGCTTGTTTGCGTTTCTTGTGTTCTCGTTTACGCGAAACCAAAACCTTTTTATTCCGACACGAGCTTCTACTCCGCATGAAACTCTTAGGGTTCTTGGTGATAATCGTCGCAGGCGTACTCTTATTCGTGTTGCTCGGCATCGGCCTCGCCGCCATCCTCCTGCTAGGTTCTCTAGGAGGCTACGACACGAGCCAGCTGACAGCAACATACGAAGACGAAACCGTGAGCGCGAGGTTCCCGGGGTGGGAGGAAGGTGGAGTCCTCGGCACCAACGACTTCTTCACAGTGAACCTCGACGAGGGGCGGAGCTACGCCCTCAACTACTACAACTATGAGGACGACATCCGCGTCATCAACGACGAGAGGGAATCCGTCTGCATGGCCTACTCCGACGAGTGCTACGTAATAAACCGGTTCTCTTTCAGCGGGCAGAACACGAACTTTGACGTGCTGTGCAAAGAGGACGTCGACGAGAACCTGGGAGGCGTAGAGAAATGCTTCGCCACCACGCAGTGCGGCGACAGCGTGATCGTGATAAGCGTTGTCCAGGAAAGGGATTCCAGCGCCACTCAAGCGCACGAAACCCGGAGCATTCCCATGGATGAATACAAAGCAATCCTGTTCACAGCACGCTGCAAGTAAGCGCGCTCACTGCTTGGCCTTCCGCAAGATCAACCCGATCCCCAAGTCTGCGCTGCCGCTCCCATCCTTGAACAGCTTCGACTCCTCGACTGCAAAGCCGCGAGCCTCAAAAAACGACTTGGCTTCAGCCTCACTGCTGAACGCCTTTTCCAAAGAATCAAGAAGCGGACGGTTCAAAGCCAGCTCCCCATCTAGGTCAGCGAGCTTATTCCTCACCCATTCATAGTTCATGGCCTCTTTCCTGAATTCATCCGAGATTATACGTATCTGATCGCACTTCATCTTTACTTGCGAGTGAAGCAAGGAGCCTTTCTTGTGCAGCAAGAGCACTGCCCGCGCGCCTGGCTTCAGGATCCTCAGCAGCTCCCGCGCGGACTTATCCATGTCCGTATGAGAGAGCGTGAGGGACGAGTAAGCAGCATCAAATGAACTATCAAGGAACGGCAAGCGCTCTGCTTCTCCACTGACAAAGGACGCGGACTCCAAACGTCTTTCGGGGATTGCTATGTCCACGCCAACCAGTTTCATGCCAGGATTCTTTTGCTTCAGCTTGTCCGCGAGCCCCCCACCGCCAACGCCGATGTCGAGCACGCGCTTCGCGCCCTTCAAGTGCTCGTGGAAGAAGTCCACCACGCCCTTGTTCACATCCAGGTCTATGGAAGAGAATAAGAAGCGTTGCCTGTCGCTCCAATACCTGCGCCAAATCCCGCGCCGCGAGTCCTTTTCCATGAAAAAGATATAACTACCAAAGTTATTAAACCGAACTCTTCACTTCAACAGCACGACCCGCGATGCAAGGCGCTGGAGAACGGGTTGCAGTCCTCGGGGAACCACGCGAAGTCCTGAGGAGAGCAGCCGTCCACATCGAAGCACTCCCACCCGAAATCGAAGAGTGACTGCGTGGCGCGCGGGTCGGGGATGAGCTGGCCATAATAGTACTCGCCATTCGAGGAAGAGGAGGAACACCCAGTCCCTCCGGGGCTTACAGAGATGCGGCATGTGTTGGCTGCGCACACTACGCCGTACCACAATTCCTTGACGCAGCCCATTGACGGGTAATTGTCCCACGGCCGCATGTTTTGAGCGCAGCCGGACTTGAAGGAGGTGAAGTCGTCGCAAGAAGAGTCTTCGCAGTTCCCTACCGTGGCCATGACCCCAGGTAAGAAGAAAACCACGACTAAGACGGTTAAGTACCTTCTCGCATTACCGGCCAAACACATTCACCTGCTAATGCGGCGAAAGACACCCCACTGTAAAGATTATGCACAAGGGCGTATATATACTTAGCGGTCCTGTTTTAATTTTCACTTCTTTGCTATGAAGTGCGCGGCCAGGACCACAAACGAAAGCGCTGCAATCAGCACTATCACGTAATTCGTGGCGTCCCGCTGCTCTTCCTCTGTCTTGAACCCGACTCTCTTGTACGTTTCGGCGCCGGTGAGTTTGGCGCAGTACTCCAAGACTTCGGAGCACGTCTTCTTCGTGAATCCCGGCATGCCCGACGCGACTTCCTCGCAATCGTACTTCTCCGAAGGCAGTGCGATGACGCACCCGCTGTCGAACGTTGTTGCAGGCAACCCGCTCTTCTTCGCTACTGACGCGCATGCGTCCATGCACTCCTTGCCTGTGCACTCGCACCACGCCGAGAGCTTGCTGCACGTCTCGGAGATTATGCTGGCGTACGGCTTTGCGGACGGCGCTGCGGACTTCGTTGTCACGCTTACTGTCACTGAGTCCGAAGCGACTTCCTTGCCGCCTTCAACCACTGTGACTTTGGCTGTGTACGTGCCGGCCTTCGAGAAGGTGTGCGACACTTTCGTGCCAGAGAGTTTCACGCCGTTGATGTCCCACGTGACTGTTGCCGACGGCCCGATGCCCTTCATGATAGCTTCGAATTGAGTGGCCTGGCTCTCAACCGGCGGGGCTGGCGTGTACGAGATGTCCACGTCAGTCTGCTCAATTGCGTACACTGCGTTGGCGGACGCAACGAAGAGTATGTTGCCGTACTGCACGACATCAACCGGAGTGAACGAGAGAGTGATTTCGTCTGCTTTCTGCAGCACGCTGCCCGTGTAAACCAACTTCACTATGCGCTTGCTGCCTGAGTCTGCGACTGCGAGCGACCCGTCAGTGAGGACGGCCATGCCTTTGGGTGCTGAAAGCGTTTCTGAAGTGCTTATTTTCGCGAAGCTGGCGAAGTTCCTGCCCTCAGTACTGTACGAGAACGAGTAAATGCTGCTTGAAGCCTCGTCAAGCACGAGGTTCATGCCTGAGTAAGTAGCCAATTCTTTGGGGTTGCGCATGGTGTTGACGACGTTGCCGAACGGGTCTGCGGTACCCAGGTAATCGTACCGGATTATCCTGCCCTGGCTCGGCGTTTCCGTGACGAGGACGTACGTGTAAGAGCCGAGCTGCGCTACGTCCGTGGTGATGTGGCTGTTCGTCGAGAATTGTTCCAAGTAGTTGAAAGCGCTTCCTGTCCACGAGTACTTCCTGACACCGGTCGTAGTGCCTGCGTAGACTGCGGAGCCTACTGCGCTCACTGATTGCACGTTGTTGACTTGCTCCACAGCTGTTTCGGAGTACGTTATGGCGTTCAGCGCAGTGACTTGGCTGTTGTCTTTTTCTGCGATGAGGAGCGTGTTCCCGGAGATGTCTATGGAGCCTATGCCCCTATAGCCTGACGCGATTTCAGTCGTCGTGTACACTGCCATGGCAGTGGAAAGCAGGAGTATTGCGAGCAGCATGCGGTTCATTGGTTACCACCTATGTGTAATTAATGGCATTAATACTATTTAAACCCCTTCGCACCAAAACATGTGCGCATGGTATCACCCAAAGACCCGAGGAGGGACAGTGTTTCCCGGCGCGGTTTGCTGCGCGTGGTGTTCACTTCGCTTGGGTCGGCGAAGAAGCAGAAGGACAGGCACATTCGGTGGAGTGACTACAACTCGCCGACGTTCCATCCGCTTCCGACTGCTGCTGAGAGCACGAATTACTCTGAAGTGGATCACGTGAACCTGAGGTTCGGCGAGTCAATCATCCGCAAGCCGATCAGCTCGTTCGGCCCGGATGTGCAGAAGCGGCTGAAGGACTTGATGAATCCGGGAAAGGAGGGGAGGAAAGAGGTTCAGAGGCGTGCTGCCCAGCGCGCGAACTCTGTGCGGCAGGTGCTGGCCAAGTTCGCGCAGAGGGATTCGCCTTCGCAGGTGATGATGTTCAGGCTGGGCGTGGACTTCGCTGACCGCATCATGGATTACTTCAATATACGGAACCGGCGGATCGGGTCCGAGGTTGTGGTCAGGCTTCCTGCAATCGATGTTAACAGGCCTGCGATGGGTCCTGAGCATGGCATGCGCGACATCTTCATGTACGGCACTGGCAGTTACGTGGACGACAACAAGAGGATTTCGGAGGGCAATGTCGGCATTTCTATTGAGGTTGAGAAGACGCTGAAGCCTTCGGGAGCGCACAAGTTCTTGTACGCGCTGCACAAGGAGGCTAAGGCTGGCGGCACGTTCATTCACGACATACGACACACCATCATCGTGACGAAGAAAATCGATCCGTGGATGTGCGGGTTGCTGGGGTTGTCGGAGCCGGTCAAAAAGAAGCGGGGCGGCTTTGAGAGCAATGGTGGTCAGAGGGGTTACTCTAATCTCATGAAGACAGATGAGTTGACCGGCGAGCTCAAGCCGGTGACTGTGGACATGACTCTCCCTGATCGCGTGCTGTCGAAGTTCGGCGTGGATGATACTGTGCTGGCTGCGAGGCTCTTGAATTACAAGGATTTGAAGCGGTCGAAGAAGGCTTTGTGGGATCTCAGGCTTGACGAGATTGACACGCGCAGGATCTGGGAGTTGATGAGGAGCTCGTTCGGTGAGGGGGGTTTTTCGTACAACACGCGGGATTATGCGTTGGGTTTGGATGACAGGGCGTCGAGTGTCACTGTGTACTTGAAGCCGCGCGGCCAGAAGGTTGACGAGCCGCAGGTGGTGTGGCCGTTCACTTCGAAGATGCAGAAGCATTACAGGACGCTGGAGACGTTCAGCATTCCGTGGAGGAAGCGGGGCATCATCCGGCGCATGGTTCACGACAAGAAGGTGCAGGCGCTTCGCGAGATCATTAACCGTCGTGGCAGGGAGTTGGAGAGGAGCATGACGCGCACTGTCATTGCTGTTGCGAGTCCTGAAATGAATGGCATAAGTCAGCTCATCATGTTCGAGAAGGGGAGGGATGGCGTCATCCCTGTCGTGATTGACGCAGGCAGCGCTGAAGAAGAGTTGTACAGGCGTGGGTTGCTGAGGTTCGCGAAAGAAGTTGGTCGGCGCGTTGAGGAGATTTACGGGGAGTTGCACAGGCGGAAGAGGTTCAAGAAGCGGACTGGCAGGCCTCCGCGGGAGACGAGGGACACGTCGCTGGGTATTCCGGTGCGTTGAACGCCGGAATGTTTTTATAAGTGCGTGTGTTTGTGTTGTGTGGTGATTTCATGAAGCGTATTGCATTGATTGCTTTGATGTTGGTGTTCGTGGGGTGCTTGGAAGCTCCTGAGCCAGAGAACATGGTGGATTGCGGTGATGACGTGGCGTGTTTCGAGCCGCTTGCGCGGGAATGCGCTCCTTCGAAGCTGACGCAGGTGATTGACGCTGAGCAGGGTTCGTTGAAAGTGGCTGTGACCGTGGTTGGCGGCAGTGCTGCTGCGTGCGATTTCAAGATAAAGCCGTTGGAGCTCGTGTTGCCCGAGGATGCTCCGGATAATGTGAAGGCGTTGGCGCCGATGGTGTCGATGACTGACATGGTTTGCACGCTACCTGCTAGCGCTGACTTGAGTTCGTTGAGCGAAGAGGACTTGGAGAAGTGCAGCGGGTCGCTTGCCGACATCATGAAGATCCTCATGGCCAGCGAGGAGTAATCAGTGCAGTTCTGCGTTCAGGATGTGATTCAGCAGGCAGGCGAGGATGTCTCCGCGAGAGCTTAATGGCGACATAAAGAGGCTCACGGGTGAGGAGTTGTTTTTGGAAACGGAGTTCAGCAAGCTCGGCGCAAAGCCTAGGAAGAAGCGCGTCAAGACCCGGCCGTGAATGTTGTTAATTGCAGAGCTGTTTTTATTCTTGTTTTGGCGGTCCATCAAGAATACAATGCAATCAAGCAAATAAAAACCAGAAAGAATGCGCCTTGCCGAGGAAAAAAGCTCTCGCTAAGCTTGGAAAAAAGTTATTTGTGATGTTGTGCTGCTCTCGAATGCGATAGAGCTGCGGCATACAGGATGGCGGCAACGCCAATCAAATAGGTGGAAAAAAGGAGTTTTAGAACTCCAGCTGCTCGGACAATTAGTACTCCACGGGTTGAAAACCTCGCCCGAAAGCTCGGCACTCACGCCCGGAGCCTATCAAACCCATCTTTTATGGGCGTCCTCGTCCCGACGCACAACCACAGTTACCCGTAGCGCACGCCAAGAACGGCGGACTAGTCTCGAGGGCCGCTTCGAGCTTAGATGCGTTCAGCTCTTATCGGCTGGAGCGTAGCTGCTCTGCAATGCCTTGTCAGACAACAGATACACCAGAGGCTCCGACCCTTCGTTCCTCTCGTACTTGAAGGATCTTCCCTCAGTCCGCCAACAATCCTAGAAGGTGTCACCATACTGTCTCGCAACGTACTGAACCCAGCTCGCGTAGGCCTTTAATGGGTGAACAACCCCACCCTTGGCTGCTGCTGCACAACCAGGATGGCCTGAGCCGAAAGCGATATAGCAAACCGCGGGGTCGATGTGGACTCTTACCCGCGACAACCTTGTTACCCCCAGGGTAGCTTTTCTGTCAGAACAGGCCTCAACCAATAAGGACACTGTTGTTCGTTAAGCCCTGCTTTCGCACCTGCGTTCTTTACTGTTAGGAACGCAGTCAATCTAGCATATGACTTTACCTCTCTACGACGGATTTCTGAACCGTCTGAGCTAAATTTTGGGCGCCTTTGATATCTTTTCAAAGGCGTACCGCCCCAGTCCAACAGCCCACCTGACGTTGTCCCCCGCCACGAAGGCGAGGTAATGCTCACAGTTAATGATAGGCAGTGTTACATCGGCGGCTCCGCACTCCCCGAAGAGAATGCCTCGAAACCTCCTGCCTACGCTATGTACCAACAACCGTGAACAAGCACCAAGCTGCTGTAAAGCTCCATGGGGTCTTCACGCCCCTCTAGGATTCGGTGGATTTTTCACCACCTAGCAGTTTCACCGGGTCCCTCGTCGGGACAGTGGGAACCTCGTTACGCCATTCATGCAAGCCGCCAATTAAGCGGCGAGGTATTACGCTACCTTAAGAGAGTCAGAGTTACTCCCGCCATTCACCGGCGCTTTGCCCGGTTGAACCCGGGTTTGACGTACCGGCATTGGGCAGACGTCAGCCTCCATAAACACCCTTACGAGCTATCGGAGACCTGTGTTTTTGGTAAACAGTCGGGATCCCCTAGTTACTGAGACCTGCCGTTCCAAAGAAAATTCTCTTCAGACAGCAGGCACCCCTTATACCGAAGATACGGGGCTAATTTGCCGATTTCCCTGACGAGGGTTGTCCCGTCACACCTTAGCCTTCACAGCCAGGGCACCAGTGTCAGTTCTGGGTACGAACATGCTAGGCATAAACGCCAGTCCCTTTTCAAGGACCCCAGGAATCAGCCAAACTGTTGCCAGCCCTCCCGGCTTGCCCCGCTTCTCTCCATTACGGATCTCCACGAGCCTAATCCGGTCAAACGCACAGACAAGTGCGCAAGGCTTATCCCGAGGCGTCAGGACGACGCCATAAATCCCAGCAAGGTGCACGAATATTAACGCGCTTCCCTATTCCCACACAACCAGTTAGGAGTGCGGTTAGGATCGACTTACTCTCGGCTGACGAACGTTGCCGAGAAACCCTTGCCCTTACGGTGGTCAGGATTCTCACCCGACTTCGCTGTTACTCCTACCAGGATCTTCATTCCAGACAGGTCCACAAGACGTTACCGCCTTGCTTCTGCCCTGCCCGGACGCCTCCTTACTAGGTCACCCACTTTCGTGGGGCTCCGAGGTATCGGTGACTGGCTTTAGCCCCGTCCATCTTCAGGGCCTCTTACCTAGACGGGTAAGCTGTTACGCACTTTTTAAAGGATAGCTGCTTCTGAGCTTACCTCCCCGCTGTTTTAGGGAAGAGACGCCTTTTCCCTTTAACACTTAGCCAGTTCTTTGGGACCTTAACCACGGGCTGGGTTGTTCCCCTTTCGGACGTGGAGCTTACCCCCACGCCCCGACTCCCTGCTTCAAAAGCGGCGGTGCATTCGGAGTTTGACAGGAAAAGTGAGAATTTCTCCTCTTGATTTTCCAATCAGTGCTCTACAACACCGTCAGCCTCCACAGAAGCCATCCTGCGAGATGTCTCAGGAGGAATCGGCTAAACCCCGGCTCGATTGAACTTTCATCCCTATACGCAAGTCACACGAATGAGTTGAGCTCAACACCGCTACGGTCTTCCATCAACCAGTTGGTTGACTTCAACCTGCTCGCGTATAGATCGCCGGGCTTCCGATATTCTCGCCATGACTAAGCACCTATTACGATGCCGCCCCTCGCCCGAAGGCTGCGGGCATTCGGTTTCCCTCCGGCTACGCGCCTACAAGACGCTTAACCTCGCCATGACGGGAAACTCCCTGGTTAATGCTTCTAGACTAATGCTACGACGCCGGCAAACCACGCTCCTACCACACTGTTGCCAGTGCTTCGTTCGCGCAGCCGAAACCTTTCACGCCGTAACTCATGCAGCCGTCTGGTTTCAAGTGCTATTTCACCCCGCTCTCGCGGAACTTTTCAGCTTTCCCTCACGGTACTAGTACGCTATCGGTCTC
>JAFGGZ010000047.1 GCA_016939415.1 Candidatus Iainarchaeum sp.
CGAAAAAGCGTTGACGGAAAATCACTTCTCACACACCACCATCGCGCACTCCAACCCTTTTCCTGCCAGAGCGCTACCGCGCTCACCTGCGAAAAAGCGTTGACGGAAAATCACTTCTCACACACCACCATCGCGTGATCCTTTTCGAACGGGCTGAGATAAACCACTTCAACCACATCCATCTCCTTCCTCAGCAAACCTATCTCCTGCTTGAACACCTGCTGCGGAGGCTTCGTCACATCAATGCTCCGGCTCTTGATAGCAAGCATCGCGTAACCACGCTTCAAGTGAGCGCGGACATTCTTCAGCAGGATATCCGCCTGATTAAGCTGCGCGACATCCTGGTACACGACATCAATGCCATCACAATACTCCGCATACCCCTCCGGGTGATTGGCATCAGCAAGCACCGGCATCATGTTCTCCCTGCGCTCGCTCAGCGGAATAAGCTTCTCGAAAGCCTTCTGCGACACATCCACACACACCACGTAACCATCCCTGCAGATATCACTCACGTGCGACGGAGTCGTTCCCTGAGCAGCACCCAAATACAAAACCCTGGAATCCTGCTTTATCGGCATCGTATTCAGGCCCTGCATGATGGCCGCGCCGAGCTTCGAGCGGAACGGATCCCACTCATGCAAGTACCCCCCGCCCTTCTCAAGCACGCGCTCGCCGTACACTGGCTTCGGGTCAGCGCCGAGCGTGAACAGCTTCCTCCCCTCACGGAACACGTTCGGGAACAACTCCTTCAACCGCGACCCCCCACTGCCAACGGCACGTACGCATCAGCGTCCTCCAACAGCCGGAGCATGGTCTGCATCTCTTCGGGCGTGTGCCTGCTCCGATGGCTGAACACGAAGTAACGCAACGCAATCTTCTTCTCGGGACCGGAATGCAAGCACTCCTGCAGCAAGTTCGTGAAGTTGATCATCGGCTCTCCGCTCTGATGATTCATCAAAAACTTTGTTGACCATTCCTGCTTGAAGTGATCTGTGAACACCCGGCCGTGCGCCTTGCGGTCCACGCCGTAATCCAGCCCGTTCAACGCCTTAATCCTCGCCTCCCGTACATTCAGAGGCTCTACATGGTTCCGGAAACTCATTAAAGACATGGAATCACCAAATGATTATGCGCAAGCCTGCTTTTATGCTTGCTGCAAACCATACTACAACAGCATTTAAAAAACGCTTACTTGGCAGCAGACGTGATGCGCTCGACCTGCGCATCCAGCTTCTGCTTCAGCGAAACATCCAAACCATGACCGAAAAAGTCCATGCGAGCCGCAATGCTGAGCTTGTTCGCGACCGCGCGAGCGATCTTGCCGCGCATCTTCTTCGGCGCCTGGCGAATCGCTGGATACGCGAAAATCAACCCGTGCTTCGGAGGGCTAACGCCCTGCTTCAAGTGAGCGAACAACGCCTTCTCAGCGCCCAGCACCTGAACAGTACTCGCAGGGAACTCCGCGAGCTTTTCCAGGCTGCCAGCCGCAGCCAACAGCCTCGCAGCGAGCATGCCGCCTGCAATGCTGTGCACGTTCGGACACAACTCCGCGCACGCGTCCTCCACGTACTGCGCGATCTCGTCACGCTCCTGCTTCATGTGCACGACGAGCGTGGCCAGCTTCGCCACGCGATCCAAGTCCTTCTTGCCCAGCACAGCCCCGATGCTGTCCTTCGCCACCGCCGCCACTTGCGGCGCCTTGGCAGTCAGCGGCTTCAATGCATCCTCGGTCATGAGCTCCCGCGCCTGCAGCTCCTTCACGATAGCCAAATACGTTTCCGGAGAGCGAACGAGCTTCTCCAGCTCAGGGTAGTGCAGAGCATACCAGTTCCTCACGCGCTCAAGCATGAGGTTGGACACGTCGTCCAGCTCGTCTATGGCGCTGATCGCCTGTATGATGAGGTGGTCCCTGCGGAACTTCTCCTCCCTCACCTTCTCCTTCGCCTTCCTCAGCGCCTTCTTCCTGAGATCCTTCACACTCATTCAAATCACCTTAAACCAAAACCTATTATAACCCCACTATTATATAAACACAACCGAGAGTGATTGGAATGACTTCTCATTTTGAAAAAGTCACAGAGATTAGTCTCAAACGCGCCATAATCTACCCAGACGCTGAAATGCACGGACAGATGTCCGGGTTCTTCGACTACGGAAGCGTCGGCTCGGAGATAAAGCGCAGGTGGGAGAACGCGTGGCGCGAGCACTTCCTCTCACTCAACCAGAACTTTCACGAGATCCAAACCACGATAGTAATGCCAGAGCAGGTGTTCAAAGCCAGCGGCCACCTAGAGCACTTCCACGACCCCGTCGCGGTGTGCAGCAAGTGCGGCGTCAGCGAGCGCGCAGACCACCTACTCGAAGAATTCCTCGGCGAGAAGTTCGAGGGGCTGACAGTGCAGGAACTGAACGCGCTCATGAAAAAGCACAAGATAGTGTGCACGAAGTGCAAAGCGCCGTTCAAGGAGATCGAGGACAAGTCCCTCATGTTCCCGCTGCAAGTAGGCGCCAGCGAAGACAAGACCATCGGCTACCTGCGGCCGGAAACAGCGCAAGGCCCGTACGCGTCATTCAAGAGAGAGTTCCGCGCCAACCGCCAGAAACTGCCGCTAGGGCTCGCAATCATCGGCAAGGCCTTCAGGAACGAGATCAGCCCGCGACAGTTCGTGTTCAGGACGCGCGAGTTCACGCAGGCAGAACTACAAGTATTCTTCGACCCGAAAGAACTCCCAGAAGTGCCTTTCCACGAAGTCAAGGACTACGAACTCATCGTTTTGCCTGTCGGCGCCAAAGACGCGAAGAAGGTCAAGTGCTCGAAGGCAGTGAAAGAGCTTGGGATGAGCGAGTTCTTCGTGTACTTCATGGCCAAAATGCAGCAGTTCATCGAGAGCATGGGGCTGCCCGGCAAGTTCAGGTTCGCGCAACTATCCGATGAGGAGAAGGCGTTCTACAACAAGTACCACTGGGACCTGGAAGTGTTCTGCCCGAGCTTCGGCAAATTCGTTGAAGTCGCAGGCTTCCACTACCGCACTGACCACGACCTCGGCGGCCACGCAGCAGTCAGCAAGGAAAACCTCAACATTCCCGGCAAGGACTACGTGCCGCACGTGCTGGAACTCTCGTTCGGCGTGGACAGGAACGTGTTCGCAGTGCTGGACAACGCATTCCGCGAGGAGAGCGACAGGACGTACTTCGCACTGCCGCAAGCAGTAGCGCCGTGGGACGCTGGCGTGTACCCCCTCGTGAACAGGGAAAGCATGCCGGAAAAGGCTTTGGAAGTGTTCAAAGCGCTGCGGGAGAGCGGCATCAAAGCGTTTTACGATGCCTCGGGCACGATCGGGAAGCGGTACGCACGCGCCGACGAAGTGGGCGTGCCATTCGGCATAACCATCGACGGCGACACGCTGAAGGACGGCACGGTCACAGTGCGTCACCGCGACTCCAAGGAGCAGGAACGCGTGAGCGCAGCGCAACTCCCGGAAAGGCTGTGCGAACTCGCAGCAACCCCACAAGGAAAGCTTTAAACGATGAGTGGTATACAAATAACTATTGATTTAGATAGGTGTTCAAATGGCAGGGAAACCAAAAACAACCGCAGCGGAGGGTGCGCCTAGAACCAGAAGGGGTGAGGGACGCGTTAGCCTAAGATGTCACGACGTACAGGTAATAGGCAATCTCAACCCAAGAGAAGCACACGAACGGTTGGTAGGGGTCATGTCAAGAGTGGTTAAGCAAGAAGGGAGGCGGGCCTAAGCGAAGAAACAATTAAGATCGGACTTGATAGACTAATTACGGATTGTACTACAGCCCTTGATAATTGGCATAAGCGGGAGTATGGACGGAGTAGATTTCCACATGAGATTACTCTAGCACATGTGGAAAAGTTGGGTAAGATAGTGGTGGCGAAAGCAGTTGAAAACAAAACAAACCCCAAAACTATAGACACGATGAAAAGAGATATTGATAGGATCCTGAAGAGAACTTACGAAAACTGATTCATTACCGCGACCTTTCATCATTTCAGTGCCTTGTTGGCGTGGAACACGAGCATGAACGCCAGCCAGTAGAAAGGTACTGCGAGCCACGAAGTCCAGCCGCCGGTGTAATGCAAATACCCCGTACTCACCAGCACGGCCTCGATCATCGTGCCCACCACAGCAATCAAGAAACTCGTGCTCGCGGCAACGCGCAACGCCTTCTGGCCGCGGAACAACGCATGATACGTGAACCCAGCGCACAGCGCTATCACGAACACCTCCGCAGGCACGGCCCACAACTGGAGCACGGAACCCGTCGTATGCCACAAACCCAGCACCATGCCAAAGTTCTCGAACGCGAAATCAAACAACGCCAGGAATAATCCGAGAACAAGCGCTTTCCTCGCATCAGGCCTCAACAGCACGAAAACAACGCCCGTCACGCCCACAGCAAGCAGCACCAAGTAAAGCCACAAACTCAACAACATGCACGCACTTACGGGAAAAAGGTTAATAAACGTAATCTTTATTACCCGCCAACCGCTAAAAACAAGCCATGGAAGAACTCCGGAAGCGCATAAGCCCGAAAGCCGCACAAAGACAGATGATGCGCGAGTTGGCTCACGCCACCGGCGACACCGCCCTGGCAGAATCCATTTTCGATCACGGCATCGAGCGGCTGAGAAGAGACTTCAAATTCCCGGAAGGCGCGAACATGGAGGACCAGCTCAGCAGAGGTCACTTATCGATACTCGCAGAGCACATAGAAGAGATACTCCAAGTGTCGATGCCGGCGGACAAGCGGACAGAACTCCTCAAAAAGTTCCAGAACATCATACGCATTACAGAGGACTGACCATGGAATTCACGCTCAAAGACGGGAAGACAATCACAGTACGCGACCTCAGAGAAGACGAGGACGTGTTCCAGCTCGCGGACTTCGTGAACGAACTCGTGAGAAACAGAGAATACATACTCA
>JAFGGZ010000002.1 GCA_016939415.1 Candidatus Iainarchaeum sp.
CCTTGATTCCGTTCAGGACCTCAATGATGTGCTCGGGGTTCTTTATCGCCTGCAGCGCATTGCTCACCCCGTACTCGTAGAAGTCTGCAGTGTCCTCCTTTGGCGCGATTTCCTTGATTCCGTTCAGGACCTCAAGCCTGCAGTGCTTGAGCGGTGCGAGCAGCTCTTCTGCGTTCGGGATCAATCTCTGCGTTTCCTCGATTTCCTTCACATGGTCGCTTATGCGCTTATTCATTTTTTTGTCCTTGAAAGGGTTTTCGTGCAAAGAGAATATGGTGTCGTGCGTGAGCGAGGAGAGAATTGCTGTTTCAGTGTGCGTCAGGCCGTTGGTTGCCGCTTTTTCGCCGGAAAGCGCTTGTCCTGCCATTTCTGCGATTTTCGCGGCATCGCTTCCCTCCCGGAGCAAGTTGGGGTGGCTTTCCAGGAGCGTTTCCAGGCTTTTTTTAGGCTGCAGCCTTTTCATCAGGTTTTGCCTTAATTCTTCCGGGCTTTCGGACTCGAGCATCGCTGCCTTGATTGCGGACGGAAGCACATGCTCGTGGATTCTTTGCAGTTCCCTGCTTATCTCTCCTTCATCCCCTGCTTTTTCCAGCCTGCTTAAGTCTTTGGCAGTGTGTGTTTCCAGGACTTCTGAAACTGCTTTGATGGTTTCTGTGATGGGTTGCTCCTTCCTGGCGAAGAACCTCTTTTTCACCGGCTTCCTCGTCATGAATAGGGCATCTTCCCCCTCGCCGTAGTAGTCTTCCACATCGTCTTCATGTTCGAAGCCGTGCTTTTCGTAGAATTTTTTCATGTCAGGTGTTGTGGCGATTATCTCCCTCTTCCCCTCTTTTCTGATGAGCTCTTGCATCAGGCTTGACGCGATGCCCATGCCCTCGTGGCTCGGGAGAGTGGCAAGGCTCCAAATGAATGTGTGCCTGCCTTTCGTGTTGTGGTCGCTTGGCTCCACAAGCGGGTCCCAGGACAGCTCCCTGTCCTTGAGGCGGATTGTTGACAGGTAGGCGAGCACATTGTTGCCTTTGACAGCGACAAGGTTGCCGTCCGGGTGCCTGCTGATTATGTCGCGATAAGTGCTTTTTTCTGCCTGGATTTCCTCGGGAAAGGTTTTTTCTATCTCCATTATTGCGTCAAGGTCTTTTGCAGTGGCTTTCCTCAGTGTTATCCCTTTTTTCAGGTTTTTTGAAACTGCCTCAAGCGTTCTCTTGTCCGCAAGGCCTGTAAAGTGGTTCAGGTCGTTGTAGTGGATGATGTTTTTCTCCACTGCTTCGGAAAGGATGGAGTGCAGCTCGTTTTTCTTGAGGACTGTTTTTAATCGCTGTGCATGCTCTTGCATTTGCTTGGGGTTGCCGAATGCCTCGGCATATGCTTTCATCGAAGAGACAGCGGTTTCCCTTTTCTTTTGTTTCATGTCCTTGATTGGGGAAAACTCGTGAAACCGCTTGCCGAGCTCGTGCACCCTTTCCGCAGGCATACGCAAAAATTATACTGTTTTGTGTTTAAAAGCGTTGGTCTTTTGGCGCTACTAGACTGGGCCTCGCCGTGCCCCCAGCGCTTTTTAGGACTGTTCGCTCCTGCACGCATGATGAGTCCAGAGTAGGATTGCGATCAGAGGGGGTGGGCGTGACTTTGTTAAACGCTCAGTACTGCATTTCCCAATGATTCTTGCATCGTAGAATGTGAAAAAGCGGTTCAGGTTAGCAGCACGCGTTTCTGGTCTAAACCGTGTTGGCATAAATATAAATAGCGGTTTTGAGTTAGGGGGATGCATGTCAGTCCTTGCTCCAGCCAATTCCAAGACCGTCCTGCTTGGTAACGAAGCGATCACGCGCGGTGCGCTTGAAGCTGGTGTGGGAGTCGTTGCGTGTTACCCTGGAACGCCATCGTCTGAAGTCCCTGCAACGTTTTCGAGGATAGCCAAGGAGACCGGCGTGTACTTTGAGTACTCGAGCAATGAGAAAGTTGCTTTCGAGACTGCTGCGGGCGCCGCGTGGTCGGGTGTTCGCGCGATGACTGCGATGAAGCACTTCGGCCTCAATGTCGCAGCAGATTCTGTGGGTCCTGTTGCTTACGTGGGAGTGAAAGCGGGTCTCGTAGTCATGGTCTCCGACGACCCAAATGGTTGGTCCTCTGCTCAAAGCGAGCAAGACACCCGTTACTACGCGCGCATGTTTCGCATGCCTATGTTCGAGCCAGCGAACCCGCAGGAAGGGCTTGATTACACCAAAAAAATATTTGACATTTCAGAAGAGTTCGAAATCCCCGTCTTCCTTCGCACAACAACGAAAGTTAGTCACTCCATTGGCACCGTGAAAGTGGGCAGATACAAAAAGCCCAACCGGAAGGGTAAGTTCAAGAAGGACATGCAGCGGTATTACAATCTTCGACCCAATCTCCAGAAAATGCACCGCGCAATTGACGCGAAGCTTGAAGCAATCCAGAAAAAATATTCCAAGAATTTCACAACAGAAATTAAGGGTTCGGGCAAAACGGCCATAATCTGTTCTGGCGTGAGTTATGAGTACGCTCGCGAGGCAACGGTCCTGCTTGGGTTGAAAGCTCCGATCCTGAAGTTAGGGATGACGCACCCCATGCCGGACAAGGAACTCAGTGCTTTCATAAAGAATAAAGACGAAGTGCTCGTACTCGAGGAGCTACAGCCAATAATCGAGGAGCACGTCACGCAATTGGCTAAAGCCGCGAACCCCAAACTCGTTGTGCATGGTAAGGACTTGCTGCCCAAGGAGGGGGAGTATAATCTTGAAAAGGTTTTACCCGCGGTTGCTAAGATCTTCAAGAAGAAATGCCCCGATTTCGCAGCGCGCACTAAAAAAGAGCAAGACGCAGTGAAAGGCCTCCCGCCGAGGAAGCCCGTGTTCTGTGCTGGCTGCCCGCACCGTTCCACTTTCTACGCTGTTAATAAGGTATTCCCTAAGGACACGGTCTGGGCCGGGGACATTGGCTGCTACGTTCTTGGCATCTTCGAGCCGTTCGAGATGCAGGACTTCATCGTTAGCATGGGCGCGTCGCTTGGAATCGGCCACGGTATAAGCTGCGTGAGTGATCAGGAGGTCGTGGCGTTCATAGGAGATTCAACGTTTTTCCATGCTTCGTTACCCGGATTAGCGAACATGGCGTTCAACAACTGCAAAAGCCCATTGGTTATAGTGATGGACAATAGCGTGACTGCAATGACCGGACACCAGCCGCACCCAGCTTCAGGGTTCACGGGCATGGGTGACCCAGTCAAGAAACTGTCTATTGAGGATATTTGTAAGGAGTTAGGCGCCGAGGTGCGGGTCGCGAATGCGTTCAGCCAGAAAGACCTCGTTTCTAAGCTTGAGGAGTTAAAGAAGCTGAAGGGTTTGCGCGTTCTCGTAAGCCGTGGCGAGTGCCGCTTATTCACCAAGCGCAAGCTGCGCAAGCAGGGCGTTGATTTCCCGGTTTTCGAGATCGATCAGGAAAAGTGCAAGAAGTGTGGCGTCTGCACGGATCAATTTGCTTGTCCCGCAATCGTTGAGATCCACGAAAAGAAGGGGGACAAGCCCACGTATTGGATTAATCCTGATCATTGCTGGGGCTGTTCCGTGTGCATGCAGATATGTCCTTACGGCGCAATTAGGGCAGGGGTGAGAAAGAAATGACGTTCAGTGCTTTTTTCATTGGGGTTGGCGGTGAAGGCGTGCTGACTTCAGCGGTAATGGTTGCTGAAGCGGCGCATGCTGAGGGGCACTACGTGCGTGGCGTGCAGTTGCATGGCCTCGCGCAGCGCGGCGGCTCGATTCCCACTGAAGTGCGCTTCGGAAGTGAGAAAGAACTCTTCTCACCCGGCATCATGCAAGGCGACGCAGATCTGATAATGGCGTTCGAGCAGCTTGAGGCGGTGCGTGCCACGCACTATGCCAGTAAAGAGAAGACGTCGTTTGTGATCGAGGATAACCCCTTCATGCCAGTGTACGCAAATTTACTGGATATGCCCTACCCAAAGCTTCCCGAGATTGTCCGCCGCGTGAAGCCGTTCGCGAAAAACGTGATGGTTTTCAACACCGCGTACTTAGCGGAGAAGGAGTTTGGCAACGCCGTGCTCGGGAACACAATGTTGCTCGGCGCGGCGATCGGAGCAAAGCTACTACCACTGAAATCCCAGAGCTTCCACGCCGTGATCAAGGAGTTGGCTCCTCGCATGGTGAAGGAAAATATAATGGCGTTCGACCGGGGAGTCGAGTTAGGCAAGCGCGGCAAGTAATCTTTTCCCGAAGTACAATGCGGTTGAGGGAGTATTGTTAGAAGGGGCGTGCGTTACCGACCTTTGCAGACCAGTGCTTCTCACGCTCAAGATGTTGCACGATGCATTCAGCCAGCGCGTCTGCGTCTCCCCACAGCACGTCGAACGCGGGCTTTCCCAGCCTGGCCGCGTAATCCCGTTTCACGACCTCGACTTCCTCCCGCGTCATGTTCTCGTGGTTGATTGTCACTGCAATCACCGGCTTTTCCGACAGCATTTCTAGCACTTTTATCTCGCGGCCTATGTCGGGCATTGGGTACTGGAAGCCGTCCAACAGTTTTCTTGCCGGGGGGTGCTGCAATACAATGCCGTGCGGCCTCCCTGCAGCGAGTATCTCGAAACCGCCGGGGTAAGCGGGGTGGGTTATGCTGCCCTGTCCCTCGAACACGATGATGTCAGGCTTCTTCTCGTCCCACGCGCATAAGGCGGCGTGCTCTATCTCGCCGGCAACGAAGTTGTTGACCAGCGAGTCCATGCACACGCAGTAGTCGGTCAGTCCCTGCATCCACGACGTCTGTCCCGTGCCGATGAGTTCTGCTTTCAGTCCCTTCCGCCTCAGCGCCTGTACAAGAGCGACTGCAGTAGTGCGCTTTCCCACTGCGCTGTCAGTCCCGAGCACTGCTATGCGGGCTGCTCCCACGGTTTCTATGCGGCCGGTGAAGAAGTGGTGTTCATCCGGTGGCTTGCGGACATCCACGAGTCGAACGCCGTTCTCTGCGGCCAGGGAAGCGAACTCCGGGTCTTCGGACAGGAATATGTGCAACCCGTTCACTATGCTCATGCCGTTCCTTATGGCTTTTGCTATGATGGGCTTGTACTCGTCTGGCAGCTGCCCGCCGTCGGTCGCTGCGCCTATCACGAAGTAGCGCGCTTTCCTGCCTTTCGATAGGAAGTCTTCGAGTGATCCGTAGAACGGAATGCCTCGCGGTGTTCCGTCCAAGGCTTCGCCAGCGTCTCCGGAGCACGTCCTGTCTATCACTCCCACGATGTTGAACCTGTTGGAATGACGTATTAAGCCGTGAGCGGTCTTGCCTTCAAGGGTCTTGAACCGTCCCTCGCAAAAGACGACGGCGTCATTGTCTTGCATTCAGCAGCATCCTGGACTGTTGTTTCCCGCCGCAGAGCTCTTCCTCGTAAATGCTCATGAGCGGCTTCCTTATCTGGTGGGGGAGCGTGATCGATTCGTGGATCCCGAAGAACTTGGAGTACAGCTCGTCCTCGCGCTCCAGGCACTCCGCCAGGTACTCTTTCTTGAACCGCTCTATCAAGTGGCCTCTAGCGCCTTTGAGGTATGCTAGATAGAACGCGAACATCTGCTCGTCCCTACCCGTACCTACTTTGTCGTAGCCAGCTGTCCTGCTGCCGTTGAAGAGGGCGAACAGTGGCGTGAACTCGCGGTCGAACATATTCCTGTAGAATCCGAGCGCTCCGACGTCCGCGCCGACTGCTGTCAGGAACACGAAGAGGCGAGCGCACTTGGAGCATGACTGGCACCAGTGGTGGTCTCGTCCGCTGTCATTGTCTGCGAAGCACGAAAGCAGGTATCTTGAGTACTTGCCGTACCTGTGGACGAGGAGGTGCAGTACTGCAAGGTCTTCCAGGGGTTCTATAAGGCTTGCGATGCGGCCCTGGTTGTTGGTCATGAGCTTGATGATGTTGTTCTGTCGCATGGTCCATCCCGCGCTCTGGTCGAATGACGGATGGCATATGAATCCCTCGCTGTCGAACAGGTAATCGTTGTTGCTTCTTTCATTCCCGAAGAATGTGTACTTGGCGTCATAGTGGTTGTTGAATGGCAGCATGAGCAGCGAGTACTCGGTCGTCTGCAAGTCCCACCCGAGCTCGTTCTTCGGAAGGCCGAAGTGCGCGGCGTCGCGCAGCAGGCCCGTGTCGTGTCTGATCACGTCCATCTTGTCGCCGAACTCTTTCGAGAACCGCTTCTCGAACAGGAGTTTGTGCTTCTTCTCGTGCGTGAACATGGCCTCGTCCGCGTAAACGCGGTGGGTTTCCATGCCGAGTTCGCGGCAGAGCGCGTAGGTGAGTAATGAGTCCTTGCCGAATGTGAAGGGTATGATTGCTTTCTCGTCCAGAACGCGGTCGTACATGGGGATGGATGACTCGTGTTCCGCGAACTCGAGCCGGATGTTCATGAAGTCCCTGACCATTCCGGCGGTGCTGACGCCGTTTATGTTCGAGCATGATGGGATGCCGTACAGCATGTTTTCCGACAGCGTTTCCTTGAAGAGTGGCGCGGCGGTCGAGTACTGGAGAGACTTCTCGCCGAGCAGCAGCGGCAGGTGGATTGTCGTGGCGACAGCGAGGTTTTCGATGAGAGCGTTCTTCACGCCGTCCGGGTAATCCTTCCAGACAGTGTTTGGGTACTCGATGCTGTAGCTCTTGCCGTTGAGCAGCACGCCGAATCCATTCTCATGGCTAACTGTTGTTACTTTCATGTTGCGCACCTCTCCCCGGGGTTGAGCCAGCGATGCTTCTGGCTCCTAAATCGATTGCGATTGGATGAAGTAGGCCCTTGGCGGGCAACCGACCGCCAGGCTCGATTTCGGATTCGTCTTCACCGGACGCTTGGTCCATATGCGGGTAACACCTAGCGCAACAACGCGTAAAGCGTCTTTCATGCGCCTTTGGTACACCCATTATAGTGCACGCTTCTTTTTAAATGCTTCCTTTTTTCGGGCTGCGCCGATTCGAAATGTTTTTATCCTCTGGCTGAGTTCTTCGGTTCATGGACCTTGTTGCTTTCATCAGCTCATTGCCGTGGGAGGACGCGTTCAACGTCATCTGGCCTGCAGCGCAGTTCGTGGCCGGCATGGCATTGTACTCTGTCTTCATCTTCAAGTTTTACAGGTTCATCGCGAAGCGCGACATCTTCCACATAGACTACTCGAAGTACGGCGAGGACCTGTGGGGCACTGCCAACAAGTTCGTCTTGTTCATGTTCAACATCGTCGAGTACATACTCTTGTTCCCGCTGTTCGTCATCTTCTGGTTCGGCGCAATCGCTGCGCTTCTGGCTCTTCTGTCGAAAGGCCAGTCCATCGAGTCCATCCTTATGATATCCATTTCCGTGGTGACTGCAGTGCGCGTGACAGCGTACTACAGCGAGGATCTGTCGCGCGATTTGGCGAAGATGCTGCCGTTCGTCTTGCTGGGCGTGTTCCTCGTGGACATGACGTTCTTCTCGCTTGACGCGTCGGTCAGCACTCTCCTGCAGATTCCGGCGCACTGGGAGAAGATTGCGTACTACTGCATTTTCGTCGTGCTCCTGGAGATGGTGTTGCGCGTAGCGAATTTCTTCAAGCAGTCCATCTTCCCCAAGAAGGCGGAAGAGAAGGAGTAGTGCGCTTGCACGAACCAGCGCTGCACTAGCGGGTTGCTTTTCGTAGTTTCCACCGTTTCATAGCGTACCTACTCACTTCGTCATTGTTCCTGTAGCCTTGTTTCTTCCGGTCTTTGATGATTGCATCTTGCGTGCGCTGCGGCAGGCCCAGGGCTCTTGCGAGGATGGTCGAAACGAGCGGGCTGATCCCGTGCGTGACGTGAATCTCGTAAATCCGTCCCCTCTCCTCTTCGGCATCCCTGCTGTCCTTCACTGCTTTGGTTATCTTGGATAGTACGTTGATTGCATCCCTCTGCTTCATGGTCCTCAGATTATTGGCGGCCTTACTGAAAGCGCCTTTACTGGCTCGTCGGTAGACTGGGTCCGCTCTCAGTAAGGCCTCCGGATCGTTGACCATCCGCGCAGCCACTGCCTTCTTGTTCGCTTCCAGTCCAGGTTCGAAAAGTTTGAAGTATGCTTCCCTGAAGCGTCTGTGAGCGAGGAGCTCGCTCAGATAAGAGTATATAGTGGTTGGTGACTCGACGCCCAGGTACTCCATGTAAAAATTGATTGGGTTCTCGCCGTACGCAGGATGTTCTGCAGGACGCGTTCTTATCACGTGTTCGTACATGTCTTGCTTCCGCTCCTCCTTCTCCATGATCTTTGGATGGACGATTTTGCCTTCTGCGAATAGAGCTGTGATCCGGTCTCCCTTGAGTCTTTGGAGATCCTTCTTGAGTGTTGATTCGCAGGTACCAGTGGCTGCGCGTAGCCTTTCATGAGTCGTCTTTCCTTTTATGAGCTCTTCGAGCAGCTTATCTCTCCTCCTCTCGTACTCTGGCTTGGTCAGGTCGTTGTACGCCCCCGAGAAATCCTCGTCGCTGTCACAGAGTTCCCGGATATACTCATAGAAAACAGAGTAACCTAACCCGAGGCGCTCCATGACATGCTGTCTGAAGGAGCCTTCTATTTCGTGTGCTGCTTCCTTCACTATCCTCGCTATCTCCTGTTTCTTCAGAAACTTCTGCGTGCGTTGGGATATGTACAAGCCCAGCTTGGTGGGGTCTTCATCCAAATCATCTTCTCTGATGACTTCTGATATGTCTCGCTCGACCGTGCTCCGATGCACTCCCAGCTCATCTGCTATGTTATAGGCTGTGAACGGTTGTTTGTCATCGAACCTCTTCCTGACAGCTGCCTTGCGCGCCTCTTTGTTCGGTCCGGATACTCTGCTGTACGCAGCTCTGAATTCTTCTTCTTCCGCCAGGTCCTGCAGCGCCTCATCGATCTTGTGCTGCGCAACCCCCAGATTCTCAGAGAGTCTCTTGCGTGGTTTTCGCCTGTACTCGCCCGGGTTGCTGAGTATCTCTTCTCGTATCCTGTGCTTCAGCATGGCCTTGTGCAGCGTGGTGCCCGGCTCCCACCTGATTTCATCCAGTTTGTTTCTTACCTCAGGCTCATCCATGACGGCGCGCAGGTCCCCTTTCAACGTGCTCCTCGCGACACCCAGCTCTTTCATTATGTCCGAGGTTGTGAACAGTTCGTCCCCGAGAATCCTCGCTCTCAAAAGCTTCCTGCGCTCACCGGAATCCATGCGCTACACTAGTTGTCGTTTGTGCTACTTAAGTGTTTTGGTCGTGGGCGGGGTCCTTGCGCGCTTTGACCTGCGCATTTATATCCATTGTTGCACTAACCATTATCATGCCAGGGAAGGTGCTCAAGCTCAAGAAGAGAAGCATCCTCATCGAAAGCCCTGCATTGAATAGTGTGAAGAGGCAGACGGTCGTGAAGCAGGCGTTCGTCAAGCTCCTTGAGTACTACGGTAAGCGCAAGCGAGTCCGATCTACTGCCTACTGGCCTTCGCATGGCATACTGCACGCGAACTCTGTCGCACGAAAGGCACTGGAGATCGCTGACGCCCACGGCCTCAAGGACGCGGTGCTGCGCGAGGACCTGGTGATTGCGTCGTACATGCATGACATGTACAGGCCGGCGGACTTGATATCCGGCGTGGACTATGCGAAGAAGGCCGGCCGCGTTGCTTGCAGGGTTTTGGAGGGCACGGACCTCACTCTGGAGCGGCGCAAAAGAATCCGCGACATCATCACCGGAAACCACGAGCTGTCCTCCTTCCTGAACTACGCCGACTTGCTTGAGCTTAGGAGAGCCAGCAGGCTGGTAATAAGCGGCAGGGGCGAGAATCCAATGCTCAAGCCCCTCCCACCAGAAAAAGGAGTTAGGCTGGTCGAGGCTCTTTACGAAGAGAAACTGAGAACGCTTCCCCCAAACCTCCAAGCGACGCTCAAGCGCGTTTATCCGAAGGAGGATGTGGCCGAGCTCATGAAGCTCGACAAGGATTATTTCGAGAGAGGGACTTCCGGGAAGCTCGTGGACAGGATGGTTCGAGTGGAGAGAGCAGCGTCAGCACGCATCCTCTGGTCTTTCCTCGGCATGCATCCGGAGCTTGAGAAAGAGCTGCCGCGCATCTTCGGCGGCGTTACCAGCCCCACGGACTTGGAACGATCCCTCATGGAGCTGGGTCATTACGCAGACTTGCGGAAGGGCGTGAAGAAAACGCCGTACATGGTAATGGTCGCAGTGAAAACAAAGATGCAGAATAGAATAAGCCCTATCTAGAGCCTTTCGTGAGCTCTACGCTCATGCTCTCTGACGCGATTCTGATCCTCCTCGCTTTCCCGATCCTCTCAAGCACTTCAGTCGATACCCTGTTGTGGACTTGCCGCCGCTCTGCAGCTGGAACAACGTACCTGAGGGATAGGCCGATCCAGTTATCTGTCAGTTCAGCATAGACGTGCGGATCGAGATCCTTCTCTTTCAGGAAGTACTTGGAAGAGAGTTCTTTTATCTCGTGCGCAGCAAGCCTGCTCATCTTCTCTGAGGCGTTCTTGGCCGCGTCCAGGAGTATCTTCGTCGCTTTCTTCCAGTCGCTTCCGTACGTGACCGGCACGTACACCTCATCCCAGATGAAGTTGAAGTCCTTGGTGTAGTTCGTTATCGGGCTCTTGAACACCACGTTGTTCGGGATGATAACCAGCCTGCCCGTGACTTGGTCGGCTTTCACCCATTCCCCTATCTCCATGAGCTTGGTCGAGAACACGTCTATGTCTATGACGTCCCCGCGATTGTTCCCGATCTCGACCCTGTCGCCGACAGAGAACGGCTTCACAAGGATGATGTAAGCGAACGCGGCGATACTGAGCAAGGCGTCCTGGAAAACAATCACAAAGCCCGCCCCCATTATGCCGAACCCCAGGACGAATGTCTGCGGGTCTTCTATCCACACGAAAAGGACTGCAACGAGTGCGGTGAGGTACAAAGCGTAGGATGCGATGCTCCGCAACTCGTACTGATCCCTCCTGTCCTTCACAGCCTGTTTTATGAAAGCGCTCACGAATGAAAGCACTGCGTCAGTGAGCAAGATCAGCCCGGCGGAGATGAATGCCTTGTCGATCGCAGAATGGCTGATGGGCGTTATCATGTAGTATGCAAGGCTTGCCAGGAAGGCTGCGTACACCAGGAGCTTCAGGTACTTGCGGACCATGGTGTTGAACAATCACCGAATCAATATAAGCCTTTCAGTCCAAGGCTCACTTCTTGTTCAGGAAAACGGTCTGCGTGGGGAACGCCATCTCAATGCTCGCTTTCCCGAATCGCTCCTTGATGCCGAGGTTCACTGCCTGCTGGACATCCATGTACACGTCGTAGTCATTGCTGTCGATGAAGTAAACCACAGTGAACCCCAGGCTGTAATCCCCGAACTTGGTGAAGTGCACGCTTTTCAACGTCGCTCTCTCAACATTCTTGAAGACGTCTGCCACGATGCCATGAATCTTCTCCAGCTTGTTTTGCGGCGTATCGTACGTCACGCCGAAGTTGAACTCCACCCGCCTACTCTTCATCCGCCGGTAGTTGTTTATCCTGCTGCCCAACAAGTCCTTGTTCGACACGATGAGTTCCTGGCCTTGCAGTGTCTGTATGCGCGTTGACTTTATGCCTATCTTCTTCACTGTGCCGGAGTAACTGTCGAATGCTATGAAATCCCCAACGCGGAACGGCTTGTCGAAGTAGATGGAGAACGCGCTGAACACATCCTCCAATATGTTCTGGACTGCCAGCGCCACTGCCACGCCGCCGATGCCCAGTCCCGCGATGATGGACGAAAGGTCGTAACCTAGGTTGGACAGGATGAACACGATAACGATGAGCCACAACACGATCTTGACGCCTGTCTTCGCCAGGTTTGCTGCATGCATGTCAGCGCCAGCAGACTTGTCCACGTAGTGGCTGATGAAGGCCATGATCGCTTTTGTCGCGTAGAACGCGCCTATCATCATCACTGTGATGGCCGGGACCTGCTGCAGCCACCCTGGCAAGCGAATGAACATCATCGAGACTGCCGTGGCCAAGAGCATGTAGCTCCACCACGGTAGGCTTTCGACGACGCTGACGAGCACGTCATCTACGTCGGTCTTCGTCCTGTTGGCTACGGCCTTCAGCTTGCGGATGACGCGCTCCCTGAACACGTAGATGGAGAGGAAGGTTGCCACGAACACGCATAGCGCTATCACGTAGTAAGCCACGAGGTTTCCGAGTACCGACGTCGTCAGAAGTATCTCGAGTTCATGCATCATCCAGCCACACCGCGAACCATAACGACCCGCTGCAATAAAAACCTTTCACACGTCACTGCCTCATCCTCGGCCTGAACCGCTTCATGGACAAGGCGTTGGCGACCACGCTCACGGAGCTGAACGCCATTGCAGCGCCCGCGATCATTGGGTTGAGCAGGAATCCCGTGAACGGGTACAGTGCGCCGGCAGCGACTGGAATGCCTACTGTGTTGTACGCGAACGCCCAGAACAGGTTCTGCTCTATCTTCTTCATCGTGTAGTCGCTGAGTTCGATGGCTGTCACCACGTCACGCAAGTCGTCTTTCACAAGGACTATGTCGCCGGTCTCTATCGCCACGTCGGTGCCGGAGCCGATGGCTATGCCGATATCTGCCTGCGCCAGTGCTGGCGCGTCGTTTATGCCGTCGCCGACCATCGCGACCTTCCAGCCCTCTTCCTGCAGCTTCTTCACCTCGCTCGCTTTCTCTTCGGGCAGGACTTCGGCGAGGACCCTGTCGATGCCTGCTTGTTTGGCTATGGATTCTGCGGTGCTCCTGTTGTCGCCGGTGATCATCACTACGCGCTTGCGCATCGCATGCAGTTCGCTCACTGCTTCTCTTGCGTGGTCCTTCAGCGTGTCAGCGACCGCTATCAAACCCACCAGCTGGTTGTCGACTGCGACGTGGATGACTGTTTTCCCTTCGTTCTCGAGGGCAGCGGCTTTCTTTCCTGCGCTGGCAGTGCCGATCCCTAGTTGCTTCATCAGCGCTTTGTTTCCCAGCGAGATGGCGTTGTTGCCGTGCCTCGCTGTGACGCCTTTCCCGGGCATGGATTGGAACGACTTAGCTTCAGGCACTCTCATCCCGTGCTTCGCCGCCTCAGCCACAACAGCCTCTCCCAGCGGGTGTTCCGACCGCTTCTCTGCGATTGCAGCTGCTTTCAGCACGTCATCTTCGCTGCCGGATAACGCGATCACGTCAGTGACATCCAGCTCGCCTTTGGTCAGCGTCCTCGTCTTGTCGAAGATTATCATGTTCACGTTTCTTGCTTTCTCCAGTGTCCGGGCGTCTTTTATGAGTATGCCGTTCTCTGCGCCGAGGCCGGTCCCTACCATGACCGCAGTGGGTGTTGCGAGGCCGAGGGCGCACGGGCATGCTATGATGAGCACTGCGATGAACACTGTCAGGCTGAACGCGAACCCAGCTCCTGAAGCGTACCATGCCACGAACGAGAAGACGGCGATTACCACTACCACCGGGACGAATACTGACGCGACTTTGTCAGCAAGCTTTTGGACTTCTGCTT
This sequence comes from Candidatus Iainarchaeum sp., assembly GCA_016939415.1. Lineage (GTDB taxonomy): Archaea > B1Sed10-29 > B1Sed10-29 > WALL01 > WALL01 > JAFGGZ01. The sequence goes on from JAFGGZ010000002.1 coordinate 13,556, forward strand.
TGCTGCCCTGCGCTTCCTCCACCATTCTCACGATCTGTGCGAGCACAGTGTCTTTCCCGACCTTCGTGGCGCGGAACTTGAACGACCCGCTCTTGTTGATTGTCGCCCCGATGACCAGGTCCCCCCTCTGTTTTTCCACGGGTATGCTCTCGCCGGTCATCATCGACTCGTCCACGCTCGAGTGTCCTGACATGACTGTGCCGTCCACGGGAATCCTCATTCCGGGCTTCACTACTACCATGTCCCCAACGCGCACATCGCTTATGGGTATTGTTATTTCCTTGTTGTTTCGCACGACAACCGCGGTCTTTGGCTGGAGTCCAAGCAGTTTCTTGATGGCTTCGGATGTCCTGCCTTTCGCAATGGCTTCCAGGGTCTTCCCGAGGAGTATGAACGTGAGGAGTATGCCCGCGACTTCGTAGTACAGGTCGTTCGCTCCGTACGCAGCGCTGCCTGTCCAGATCATTACAGATACTGCGAGGCTGTATGCGTACGCAGCGCCCGTGCCTACGGCTACGAGCGTGTCCATGGTCGCTGTCCTCGACACGATTACTGCGCTGATGCCTTTCGTGTAGAACTGGTATCCTACGATGAGGATGGGCGTGGTGAGGATGAGCTGCATCAATGCAGCGTGCCCTGCGTTGATCTCTGGCAGTGGCAGTCCTAAGTGCGGGGCCATGGCGAAGTACAGTAGTGGCAGTGCGAAGGCTGTGGCGATGATTAGCTTCTTCTTGTAGTCGCTTACTTCTTTCTCGCGCGCTTCCCTCTCCTTGTCTCTGAGCTCTCCCTCTCTTCCCCTCACGATGCCGTAGCCGATGCGTTCTATCGCTTCTTCCATTTGTCGCCTCGACGCCTGCTCGGGGTCGTAGTCGATGACTGCTTTTTCTGATGAAAGGTTCACGCGCGCGTCTGCAACGCCGTCGATGCCCTTCAATGCGTTCTCTATGTTCAGTACGCAGGAGGCGCAGTGCATGCCGCTCACGCTGATGGTTTCAGTGGTCTTGGCTTCAGCGTGCTTGCGCATTACCTGTTCCTTTTTTCCCGTGAACTCGTCTCTGCATGCCTCGCTGCAGAAGTAGTATGCTTTCCCGTTCTTCACTGCGCTGATGTTCTTATTCCCCTCCATCCCGCAGACAGGATCCTTCGGCATGCGTGACACCAATGCTTCGCAGTATTAAAAACCAGTATGCAAATCGATATAAACCAGTCCTGCTTATGGTTCCGGGGAAGTGGTTATGATGACTGAGCTTAGGCAGGTATACAAGTGCAATGTTTGCGGGAACATCGTTGAAGTGCTGCACGCTGGCGTGGGAGAGTTGGTCTGCTGCGGCCAGCCGATGCAACTGCTTGACGAGAAGACGCAGGACAAGGGGATGGAGAAGCACGTGCCGGTGATAGAGCGCTCCGGCGACGTGGTGAGAGTCAAGGTGGGGTCGGTGCCCCATCCCATGGAGGAGGCTCATTACATAGAGTGGGTCGAGCTTGTTGCCGACGGCGTGGTTCACCGGAAGTTCTTGAAGCCCGGCGACGCTCCTGAAGCCGAGTTCCACGTGTCCGCGCGCGAGTTGAGTGCTAGGGAGTACTGTAATGTTCATGGCTTGTGGGTATCCTGATGCAACCCAACGGTTTTTTAACCCGCCCCCACAGAATAGATGCGATGAACGGCCCGAACTCGCTTCTTATTGAGATAAACGAGCTCAAGCGCACTGACGTGCGGGACACTATCGAGGATAGGATGGGGGAGTTCCGGAGGTTCCGGCGCAGGCCGAGCCTTGACTTGTTCAAGGAGTTGTGCTTCTGCATCCTCACTGCGAACTTCAATGCCGAGCGAGCGATACGCATACAAGCGGAGGTGGGGGATGGATTCCTTGTCATGACTGAGGATGGTCTTGCCCGGCGCCTGAAAACCCTCGGCTACAGGTACCCGAACACGCGGGCGGAGTACATTGCCGAAGCGCGGCAGCACGCTGGCTCTTTGCGCACTGTTCTGGGCTCGTCTGAGAGTGGTTGTGAGCTGCGTGAGTGGCTTATCAAAAATATCAAGGGATTGGGCATGAAGGAGTCGAGTCACTTCCTCCGCAACATAGGCTTCGGGGATGTTGCCATACTCGATTTTCACATACTCGACGTGCTTGAGGAGCACGGTGTTGTCGAGAGGCCGAAAACGCTCACCAAGGCGAAGTACCTGGAGATAGAGAACGAGCTGCAGAGAGTCGCTGAGCTTGCTGGCCTCACGCTCGGAGAGCTTGACCTGTACTTGTGGTACATGGAAACCGGGAAGGTTCTTAAATAGTGTTCTTCTCATTCCTATCACATGGTCAAAATAACGCAGCGTGTGGATGCATTTTCGCGCGATCATGCGAGAGCGCTGGTAAAGAGTGCAGTGACAGCGTCTGGTGTGCAGCATCACGAGCAATTCACGCACCACCAATTTGTCGATTATCTCAATGCATTGCCGCAGTCGAAGAGAATGCAGATCAAAGACTACTACCCTCACTGGTTCGAGACAGATTCCTTCAGGGCAAGGCCGGGCGTGATGGCGCAACTTGATTTCGAGATTTTCAAGGAAGACGTTTTCGGTAAGAGTGACCTGTCTCGTGCATTCAATCGCTTGAATCTCGAAGAACGGAGGAAGGCCGCTTTGAGCACTGAGACCACTTCCTTTGTAAAAGACCTGTTTTTCCTGCCAGCACCCGCTCGTTCACTGGATTTCTTCCAGAGGAGCGCGTTCAGGTTTGGGTATATGAAAGGCTTCTTGTTCAGGCGCGTTCCAGATAATATCTCCTCGTTTCATGACGTTGGTGCCGCCGCAGGCCACTTTTGCAGGTATGTGCGTGATATGGATACGAGGCATCTAAACACTTTTTTGTATACTCTGCGTGGCAAGGGGGGCATGAAACCAGGCACCGTTGAAACTCTCCTCGATCTCTCCCTTAAAGTGGTTGCTGCTCGGGAAATGGAACGACGACGACCCAGTGCTGCAAAGCACGACGGGTGTTCACCCTTAAAGTGATTGCTGCTCGGGAAATGGAACGACGGGGGTAGGCCTTGTTTGGCTCACTTCTTCACGAACAGGCTGCACCAGCACTCGCCCTTCGTCTTCCACTTCTCCTGCGCCCGGAAAAAGCACGGGCACAGCAAATCAATGTCCTTCTCGAAGTCTCCGGTGGTCAGCCTGCATGGACAGTACCGCAACCCAGTCTCTGCCTGCTTTTGCATGACACCGTCCAAGACGTCCTCCAGGAACGCTGCGTCCGGATTCAGCGCGAAGTCCCCGCCCTCGCAGTACTGCGCGCAGATCCTGCGGAACTCTTCCTTGTTCAAAGTCGCATCACCGCTTTCGCTTCAAAAATGTCTGTCTCCACGTACACGTTCACATGCTGGCATGTGGGGCATGTCTCCGGAGGTAGCACTCCGAAGTGTATGTCGCCGCAGACTGTGCATCTCCAGAATTTTTTTCCCCCAAGGTTTGCCATAATCTCAACAACTTGTTTGTTGAATAAATACCTTTCACAGCCATGATCGAGGGATTGGTTTATATTCACAAACTGTGCAATAACACTATGCGTTTTCTTGATGAGGTGTACGGCAGCGTTATCGTGGATGACGCTGTTGCCCAAGAGCTCCTCGGAACAAAGGCAATGCAGCGCTTGAAGGGTGTTAACCAGCACGGTCCTGCGTACCTCATATTCCCGAAGCTGAGGATAACGCGTTGGGATCACTCGTTGGGCGTCTACGAACTCTTGCGCAGATTCGATGCTACTCTCGAGGAGTGTGTTGCCGGGCTTGTGCACGATGTCAGTCACACTGCGTTCTCGCACGTCGCTGACTTTGTCTACATGCGGCACGACAGCCACGACTTCGCTGACAGTCTCAGAGAGCAGTTCGTCAGGGAATCCGACATACCCGATGTTCTCCTGGCGCACGGCCTTGAGGTGAGCGATATCCTGGATGAGAAGCGCTTCCCGCTTCTCGAGCGGAAACTCCCTAGCCTGTGCGCTGACCGCATTGACTACGCCTTGAGGGACGCGCTGCGCATGGGCATACTGTCGAAGAATCAGGTGGATGCGGTTTTGGCGGGCCTTACTGTTGAAGGTGGGTCCTTCGCGTTCAAGGACGTGGCTAGCGCGCGATTATTCGCGGATTCTTACATTGCGTGCGACGAGATGCTGTGGGGTTCGAGCCCGCAGATAGTCCTGTACCAAGTGGTGGCGGACATCCTCCGTGATGGCGTGAAGCGCGGGTTCCTGACAGAAGATGAACTCTTCCTGTCCGATGCTGAGGTCTTGGAAAGGCTATTCCAGGATATGTCATTGAGGGAGCGCTGGAATGCTCTTGAAGGCGTCAGGCTCGTCTACGACGAGAACGATTACGACTACCACGTGAAGACGAAGATACGGTACGTGGATCCGCAGGTGCTTGGTGGTGGCAGGCTCTCGGATTTGGACAAGGTCTTTGCAAAGCGCTTGGAGGGTCACTTGGATCGCGCTCGCAGGGGCATGTTCGTCAGAATCGAGAGGCACATTTAAATACTCATCTTGAGTGTTCCTATTTTGAGAGGGGATACGGAATGATAGGCAAGTACGAGATTACTGACATTAAAGCGCGTCAGATACTGGATTCTCGAGGTAATCCCACTGTCGAGTGCTGGGTGAAGACCGGGAAGGGCACGGGCATCGCTTCAGTGCCTTCCGGCGCCAGCACTGGCAAGCACGAGGCAGTCGAGCTCAGGGACGGCGAGAAGGAGTACAATGGGTTAGGTGTTACAAAGGCCGTCAAGAATATTTCGAGGATAGAGGCAAAACTGATGGGTCACGACGCCCGCGACCAGGATGGCATCGACCGCATCATGATGGAGATGGACGGTACCCCCAACAAGTCTCACTTGGGCGCCAATGCCACGCTCGCCGTGAGCATGGCTGTCTGCCGTGCGGCTGCGTCCAGCAAGGAAGGCGAGGTCTACGATCACATAGGCATCATTTACGGCGCGAGGAACTTTGTCCTGCCAGTGCCGTTCTTCAACGTAATCAATGGCGGCCAGCACGCTGGGAACGCGTTGGACATACAGGAGTTCATGATCGCTCCCATCGGAGCGGAAAGCTTTTCCGAAGCCCTCCGCATCGGTTCCGAGGTTCATCACTCGCTGAAGGGCATACTGCATAGCAAGTACGGCGTTAACGCAGTGAATGTCGGTGATGAAGGCGGTTTCGCTCCGCCCATGAAAAAGTCGAAGGAGGCGCTGGACGCGCTTGTCGCTGCGGTAAAGAAGTCAGGGCACTACAAGAAGGTAGGGATATGCATGGATGCCGCAGCAACGTCTTTCCAGAAAGGTAAGAAGTACAAGCTGGACGGGAAGGTGATGGACGCAGAGGGGCTGACGGAGTACTACGAATCCCTCGCGGCAAAGTACCCAATCATAGCGATTGAGGACCCGTTCGGGGAAGATGACTATGACGCTTTCGCCATGCTGACTGAGCGCATAGGAGAGAACGTTCAGATCACAGGCGACGACATCTTCGTCACGAACAACGAGCGCCTGAAGGATGGCATCATGTGCAGGGCAGGCAATGCCCTGCTCCTCAAGCTCAACCAGATAGGGACAATCATCGAGGCTTTCGATGCCGCTCACCTCGCGAGGCACGCAGGCTACAGCATAATGGTCTCTCACCGCAGCGGCGAGACATGCGACCCTTTCATCGCCGACCTTGCCGTAGGCATTGGATGCGGCCAGATAAAAGCGGGAGCGCCGTGCCGTGGCGAGCGTTTGGCGAAGTACAACCAGTTGCTGCGCATAGAAGAACATGACCTTCCTTACGCAGGCATGGATTGGCGCAAGAAGGGAGTTGAATGAGGCGCTTGCTGCTCTTCTTTCCCCTGTTCTTTGCGGGCTGCCTGCTCCCTTGCAGCGATGAGACATGTTTCTGGGAGCGCGTTGATGACTGCCAGCCCATGGACGTTTCAGGCCAGGGCGATGGCTTTCAAGTCCGTTTGCAGACTCTCGGCTTTCAGGAGGATAAGTGCGTTGTCCGCATGACTTACAGCAACCTTCCTGAATACGCCAATCACTTGGAGGGCCTGTCCATGGACTGCCTTAAGATCCGCGGCCAGGCCATCAGCATAAGCAATGACTGCTCCGGGCCGTTGGCTGACGCCATAATGTCTGGGTAATGCTTTTTAACCCGCGCCTCCTTTTGCTTGTGCATGCACAAGCCGTTCGTTCTCATTGTCTTGGATGGTTGGGGTCATTCCACGAAGAGGAAGGGCAATGCTATTCGGGCTGCGCAGACCCCCAACTTTGATGCTTTGTGGAAGCGTTATCCTCACTGCCTCCTGAAGACGTGGGGTAACAGCGTCGGCCTTCCTGCGAAAGGCATGGGAGGTTCTGAGGTGGGACACCTCACGCTGGGTGCGGGCCGTGTCGTGGAGCAGGAGGCATTGCTCATAGATCGCGCGATAAAGGATAGGTCGTTCAAGAAGAATCCTGCGCTGGTGAAGGCCTGTTCCCGGAAGAGGGTGCATTTCATGGGCTTGCTGTCTGACCAGTACGTGCATTCCCACATCAACCACTTGCTTGCGCTGCTGCGCCTGAGGCCGGACGCGTTCGTGCACGCGTTCCTTGATGGGAGGGACACGCCGCCGAAGTCTGCGGCGAAGTACTTGCGCATGACAAAGCGGCAGTCGCCTGTCGCAAGCATTATGGGCAGGTACTATGCGATGGATCGTGACAACCGCTGGGACCGCACCGAACTCGCTTTCAGCATGCTTCGTCATGGGAAGGGTTTTCGCGCTGCCACTGCCATGGATGGCTTGGCTGCTGCTTATGCGCGGGGCGAGACCGACGAGTTCGTGAAGCCCACGCTCGTCAACAGCGATGCTGTCGTGCGTGACGGGGACGGCGTTGTCTTCTTCAATTTCCGGCCTGACCGCGCCAGGCAGCTGACAGAGCTGTTCCTGAGCCGCACAAAGACGGCGTTCACTTCCATGACCCAGTACTCCGAGGGCTTGAAGACGAATGTCGCGTTCAGGAAGGAACTCCCAAAGAACACGTTCGGTGAGATGGTTTCGAGGAAGGGCTTGAAGCAGCTGCGGATCGCTGAGACAGAGAAGTACGCGCACGTGACGTACTTCTTCAGCGGGGGCAGGGAAAAGGCTTTTCCCGGAGAGAAGCGCATTATCGTGCCTTCGCCGAAGGTGGCGACGTACGATTTGAAACCGGAGATGAACGCTTCTAAAGTCACTGAGAAGCTCTTGCAGAGCCTGCACGGGTTCGATTTCGTTGTCGTGAATTACGCGAACTGCGACATGGTCGGCCATACCGGTGTTTTCTCTGCTGCGGTGAAGGCGGTCGAAGCTGTTGATGAGTGCTTGGGCCGCGTAATCGCCCGCGTTCAAGAGCTGGGGGGTCAGGCCATTATACTCGCTGATCACGGTAATGCAGAGGAGATGATTATGGAGGATGGTTCTCCTGCTACTTACCACTCGTTCAATCGCGTGCCGTGCATTGCTGTCACTGGCAGGAAAATCTGTTTGCGTGATGGTGCCTTGTTCAACGTCGCTCCCACCATCTTGGAGCTGATGGGTTTGAGCAAGCCCAAGGAGATGGACTGGTCACTGATTGCTCGCTAGCTAAAGGCTTCGCGCACTGTCGATAAGCTGAATCGTCTCAGCAGCCAGGCTTCGATGGTCTTCTTGTCTGTCTCGCCGTACTCCTGCTTCAGCCAGTCAACGTACTTATGTACGAGGTTCTCTGTCGGCCGGGATTCGGCTATCAGCAATTCTGGGGATATGTTCTCAGCGGGATAGATCCTGATGGCCTTGCCGGCGCGCTCTTTGTTTACTAGTCCCTTCGACTCCAGGGTGCGCAATAGGTGGGATGCTGTTGACTTGCTGCACCCGCCTGCTCTCGATATTCCTGTCAGGCTCGTGCCAGGATTTTCTGTTATGTGCTTGGCCATGCGGATGCGCGGGTGGTTCAGGTCCCATCCTACGCCCTTCATCGTTATGACGCCGTTCTTCATCTCCAGCTCCGGGTCTTCTTCAACTATCTGCTTCACGTGTTCTTCAGAGAACTTCATGTACTCCATTGACGGGTTGTGTGGCATGTCTTCTGAAGATCGTTCTGTGTTGAGGCGTATGCTTTCCAAAGCGGTTCTGGGCGTTACTGGCAGGCCCTCGACTCGTATCATGGTTTTCAGGATTTCTGCTGCCTGCTTGCGTATGTGAGGTAATACTTTCGCGAGTACATTCTGCTGGTAGTAGCCGCTCTTCGTGTAGGCGCCGCTCCCGACAGCAAGCTTCTTCCAGTCCACTTGTTTGATGCTGTTCTGGAAGTCCGGGTCTTTCTCGGCGTTTGGCAGGCCGAGGCGCTTCACATCCGCTCCCTCCAGTTCTCTCACGCGCTCCAGTATTTTTGGGTCGGCACGATAGCCTCCGCCTTCAATCGGCTGGATATACCCTCCTTCCACCATGCGCTTGATGTGAATCCGGGCGCTTGCCGTGCTTCCGCCCTCGCTAATCTCGTTCTTGAAGTGTCTGATTATGTCGCCTTCAGGCTTTCCTTCACCGATGTACATCAGTGAAGCCCGCGTTTTCTGTCCTATGGTCCGCGGTTCTGCCCTGCGTCTCCCAGCAGCCATGCTATACCTTTGTTGCAATATCCTTAAATACCTACGTGGTGTGTCACAGAAACTGTCTTATTCTCCGTGCGCGTACAATCCTCATGGCGAATTATCCAGTGCACTCTGCTGCAGGCATTGCAGTGTGGGGCGTGTTCGCAGGGTACCTGATCGCAGTCAATGCCTTGACGCTGGAGCTGGCGGCAGTATCATTCCTCGTGGCATTCGTGGGATCCTTGCTCGCTGACGCCGACACGCCGAAGAGTAGGATCGGTCATTGGTTCGAGGTAGTCATCGGCTTGGGTTCGTTCGCTTTCGCGTTCATCCACTACAGCGCGTTGACTGTGCAGGCGGTCGTGAACTCGCTCATCGTGGGCGCGGCATTGTTCGCAGCCTTCCTGCTGCTGCGCCCGAAGCACCGTGGCGCGACGCACACTATCCGCGCGTCAGTCGTTTACGGCCTGCTGGTATTCGTGTGGGCGTTCACTTCCGGCAAGACGCCTCTGCTCGGCGTGCTGGCGCTGCTGTCTTATGCTTCTCACTTGGTTCTGGACAGCCAGCTCACTTGGTAGAGTGGTATCTCCTGTACTCGAGGAACGAGTAGACAGTCACAATCGCTGTGGCGCCCAACACTGAAGCCAGCAGTACCCACACAATCTTATCCAGTAGGAGGATGCCGCCGACCAGTATCACGACGGCGGTTGCTTTGAACACCTTCCCGCCGACCGCGTGCGTCTTGTTCCACACCCTTTCATCTGCGAGAGTCCACGGCGTCTTTATGCCGACAAAGAAGTTGCGCTTGAACCGCGGCATCAGCATGCCGACCCCGTACAAGAGCGCTGATACGAGCGGGATAATGGCGTAGTTCATGTTGAATGGCTTTATCGAGTACAGCAGCGTGGCGACGTAGAGTGCTGCGAAGAACAGCACAAGTATTGCTTTCAGGACCTGGTATTCCTTCCTGAATTCCCTGAAGTTTTCCTTGAATACGGCTATCTGCGGGATCACGAGGAAGACCCCGTACACGAAGACCGTGATGACCGGTATCGCGAACAGGCCCCACCCCTTCCCGGCGAAGCCGTCCGCTGCTCCGGACGGCCCCCAGTGTACTGGCATGGTGTCCGGCATTATCCCGTACAAAACTGCGGGCGCGATGAGCATCACGCCTATTACTATCAACAACAAGTAATCCGTGTTCATGGTATCAACCTTATTCTGTCCCTCGGGAACAGCACTGTTTCGCGGACATTGGAGAGGTTCAGCATCTTCTGGACGAACCTGTCGACGCCCACGCCCACGCCGCCGTGAGGCGGCATGCCGTACTTGAATGAGTTCAAGTAGAATGCGAAGTCTTCTTCCCTCAAGCCCTTGCGCTGCATGCGCTTGATCAACTGCTCGTACCTGTGCTCCCTCTGGCCTCCGCTGGCGAGCTCGACGCCCTTGAAGTCCAGGTCGAAGCTTTCCGATACCGCGCCGTTTTCCATGATGTAGAACGGCTTGTTTTCTTCAGGGAAGTCTGTTATGAAGTAGAACTCGTGGCCTTCCTTCTCCATGATCGCGCCCAGGAGCTTTTCCGCTTCGGAGTCCAGGTCGTCGGTTATGTTCTTGCGCTTCTTGGCTAGCGCTTCCTTGACTTCGTGGAACGGCAGCCGCGGGAACTTCTTCTCCGGCACTTCCAGCTCTACTCCCAGCTCTGCTAGGTACGGCTGGCAGTGCTTTTGGACGTGCTTGTACGTGTGGATCACGACGTCTTCGAGCGTGTCCATGACATCGTCCTTCGATTCGATGAACGCCATCTCGAAGTCGAAGCTCGTGAACTCTGACAAGTGTTTGGTTGTGGCGCTTGGTTCTGCCCTGAATGCAGGCCCGATCTCATACACCCTGTCCAGCCCAGTGGCCATGAGCGATTGCTTGAACAGCTGCGGGGACTGGGCGAGGTACGCGGGCTTCCCGAAGTAATCCACCGGGAACAGCGTGGCGCCTCCCTCCGCGCCTGTGGCAACGATTTTCGGCGTGTGGACTTCGATGAAGTCCTTTGATTCGACGTAGTCCCTGATTGCGGTGGTGACTGCGTCCCTCACGAGGAATACCGCCAGCACCTTCGGCTGCCTCAGGTCCATGAACCTTGAGTCCAGCCGCGTCTCCAGCTCGGATTCTATCTTCCCGGAGACGTCCATGGGCAGTGGCACTTGGGCGGGGCTGACCACCTCGAACTTTTCTGGGATGACTTCAACCCCTCTCGGAGCCTCCTTGTTGGCTTTCAGAGTGCCTTCAGCTTCCACGACGCTTTCCTTGTATAGTGAGTGCACGATATTGAACAGTTCCCCGACCTTCTTTTTCGGGAAGGTCACTTGCGTGAACCCGGCCCTATCACGTATCGTGACAAAGGCTATGCCTCCCAGAACGCGTATTTCGCTCACCCACCCGGCGACGCGAACGCGCTTCCCGTCCATGTCCGGAGTGAGCTCTCCCGAGTATTGTCTTTGCTTCATTGATAGTCCCCTCTTGTCATTCGAATTCCAGTACGACTTGCTTGCCGCTTAATGCTTTTCCGGCGTTTTCGATGGACTCCTTGCTGGCAGTCAGTTTCCTGGCTTCGCCGGACGGCAGGATGACTTTGAAGTACTCGCCATCCTGGCTGAACACCGTGTTGACGCTGGTGAGTCTCGCAGGCGAGACGAGGTCCTGCATTGATGATTTGAAGTCTTTGCCGTTTATCACCCGAACCTTCTTTCCGAGCTCTTTTTTCAGGACGCGGACTATCCTCCCGCCCTTGCCGACGAGGTTCCCGACTCTCGCGTTCGTGACGACGATTATCATGTCGTCGAGGTCGACGGTCTTCTCGAACGAGGGGTTTTTCACGAGGTCCTTCATCTCCATGCGGCGCAGGAGCCTGGCTAGGGAGATGTCGAGCTCAGTCACTTCTCCTTTGTTCTTCTTTTGCTCGCATTCTCCACAGAGTTCTCCTTTCTCTATGCACTCTTCGCAAATCGGTGCATTCATTTTCGCGCTCCTGCGCGGGGCTACTTCGAGAGGACGATTTCTATCGCAGACACTTTTGTCTGGCTGTTGTCCTCTTTTCGCTCCACTTCTTCTGTTGAGATGTTTATGCTCCGGACCTTAGCGTCGGTGATGAATCTGTGCCTCACGATTTCGGCGACGTCGACGGCCCTGCTGATGGCTTTGCCGCGTGCCTTTACACTGACTTCAGCCGCTCCGCGGTTGAACTGGGTCACTACTGCCAGGACGTAGCTCATCACGCCCTTCTTCCCCACAAAAACCGTGTTCTCATCCATCGCTTCACCTTACTTTTATCGCTTGCACGGGGCACGCATTCTCGCAGGCATGGCACTCTAAACACTCGCTTTCGTCGCCAGTCACAGTGCTCTTCCCGTTCTTCAAAGTGTACTCCTGCGCCGGACAGACTGACGCGCATGCGCCGCATCCAATGCACTTGCTTGCATCCACTGTAAGTTTAGCCATGGCCAAATCACCGTTATTACTGTTGGTGCTTCCTTGTATTTAAGAATAGGGGAGCGCGTTGCTGGATAACCTTTTATACGCGTTCCTCGTTTGTTTCCTCATGCTGTTCTCAGAGCTTGTGCGGCATTTCGAGCGTTTGGACAAGACGACCAAGCGATTGGAGATGGCAGACATAGTCGCGGAAGTCTTCAAGGACGCGGCTAGCGACTTGCCGTACGTCGTCTTGTTCTCTGAGGGCCGCGTCTTCCCAGCGTGGGACAGACGGGAGCTGCGCATAGCAGAGAAGATGATGGTGAAGTGCATCTCAACTGCGACGGGCTACGCGCAGAAGAGGGTGGATAGCAGCATAGCGGAGACGGGGGACACGGGCATCACTGCGCAGCGCTTGCTCGCCGAGCGGAAGCAGCAGATCCTTTACCGCCGCGAGCTGTCCATAAAAGAGATCTACGACCTCCTCGAAAAGATCTCGTTCATGGAAGGCGCTGGCAGCGCGGACCGCAAGAACAAGCACGTGATAGAGCTCCTCAACTTTTCCACTCCCGCCGAAGCGAAGTACCTCGTGCGCCTGATGCTGGGGGAGATGAGGCTCGGCGTGGGAGAGGGCATTGTGCGGGACGCGATCGCGAAGGCGTTTGACGCTGACGCGTCGCTCGTGGAGCGCGCTTACTCGTTCGTCAACGACTTCTCCGAGGTCGCGGTCGTTGCGCGGGACTCAGGAGACGCTGGCCTGAAGCGCATCCAGGTGCGCGTCGGACGGCCGTTGAAACCGATGCTGGCGCAGAGCGTGCGCAGTGTCGAAGAAGCGTTAAGCTCGTTCAAGCCAGCGTTTTTCGAAAGCAAGTACGACGGCATGCGATCGCAGATACATGTCAAGAACGGGAGGGCCATGGTCTTCACGCGCCGCCTTGACGACGTGACGAAGCAGTTCCCCGACATTGTCGAGGCCGTGAGCAAGCACGTGAAGTGCAGGGACTGCATCATAGAAGGCGAGTCAGTCGCTGTCGACAAGGATGGCTCTCCGCGGCCTTTCCAGGTGCTGTCACGCCGCATCAAGCGGAAGTACGACATCGGCGAGATGGTCATCAAGATACCTATGATCCTCTACCTGTTCGACTGCCTCTACCTCAATGGCGAGAACTTCTTGGACGCGCCGCTGAAGAACAGGCGCGAGGCGCTCAAAAAGGTCCTTAGCGAGGCCGGGAACATCCACTTGAGCGAGGCCTTGTTCACGAGCGATGCCGGCCAGGCGAAGGCGTTCTACGAGAAGGCCCTGGATGAGGGTCATGAAGGCGTGATGATAAAGAACCCGGACTCTCCGTACAAGGCCGGCAGCCGCGTGGGCACGTGGTACAAGCTCAAGCCGACCACAGAGACGCTGGATCTTGTCATCGTGGGCGCTGACTGGGGTGAGGGCCGGAGGGCGAAGTGGCTCGGTTCTTTCTACTTGGCGTGCAGGGATCCTGACACGAACGAGTTCCTCGCCATCGGCAAGATGGCCACTGGTCTCACGGACGAGCTGCTGAAAGAGTTGACCGAGATGCTGAAAGAAGACGTGTTGGAACAGCAGGGCAAGTTCGTGAGGCTTCGGCCGAGGCTTGTTGTCGAGGCTGGGTATCAGGAGATCCAGAAGTCGCCGACGTACGAGAGCGGTTACGCCCTGAGGTTCCCGCGCCTCATCCGCTTGAGGGAGGACCGCGCTCCGGAAGAGTGCGATGATGTCACGCGCGTTGATTCCTTGTACTCGCTGGCGCATAAGAAGAAATAAATACGTGGGATGAACAATTACCTGGTTGGTGTGGGCGTGAGCAACTGTTGTCCGGAGGTCCGGAAAGAGGATTGGGAGTATGTGCAGCATGAGTGGAACAAGTACTTCCTCGAAGGCAATGTCTTCCAATTGTTTCGCATGCCTCTCAACTACGGCTCTGTCCTGAAGAAGCTCGCGGCTGCAGCAAAGGCCAGGAACTGGGACAAGCACGGCAACCCCCTCGTTCTCACGCAGGAGACTGGGTTCTTCTCAATGCAGATGCTCCTCGAGCTGTTCCGCCCGGATCCAAAGGCCGACGGCGTTGTGTTCTTCTCCGGGTCGTTCATTTCCCACTACTACGAAGGCCCGTACTCCGGGTTGGGCAAGGCTGTTCAGGAGCTTGACGACTACGTGACGAAGGCAACTGGTCTGCCGCCGAAGGACTACTTCTTCTGGTACACCACGTGCCCCAAGTGCGCGAAGGAGCGCGGCAACCCTGTTACGGTCATCTTCGCTCGGATATGAGAGCGGTGCTGCGGCTACTGCTTTTTGTTTGCTTAACACCACCACCCTTGCGTTAAGTTTCGCCGACCGCCCACATGATGACGTTGCGGAACAGGTCTTCCTGCCCCAGCTCCAGCGGGTCGTAAGACATGTAGATGATGCGGCCGCCGCCGACGCCTGCTGAGTAAGCGATGATTGCGGGCGTGCTGTGGGGCTTGTGGTCTGCGTCGTACCAGTCGATCCACGCCACCTTGTTGTTGGCGTCGACTTCCTGTACCATCACTGCTCCGGTGAATTCTGGGTGCGCTGCGAGGTTCAGGTCCAGCGGTGCTGCCAAGCCGATGCGCTTTATCACGGGGTGGTCCCAGTTCGTGGGTGTGAGCGTGA
>JAFGGZ010000048.1 GCA_016939415.1 Candidatus Iainarchaeum sp.
GTTGCTTTCGATTTTTTGGTTTTGTTGTGTTTTGGAATTCGTATTTTTTGGGGGTGCTCGTGGTCGGCGCCGATCCCGGCGAGGCGTTGCCGATTGCTTGCGCTAGCGTTTCCGTAACGTGGTAGCGGGGCAAGGATTTGAACCTTGGACCTGTACCCAGCGACCATGTCCTGGTCGCTTTCGGGTAGCCCAGAGCCAGCACAACGTGCTGTTCGTATGAGCCCGACGAGCACTCCTAGCTGCTCCACCCCGCTGTTTTCAGGTAGAATTTGTGGGATCAGTCCGCCCATCTTTCTTCATAGGGTTTGGCCCTCAGAACTCAAGATCTTCATCACGTCCCCTACTTTATGGTCGCCTCGTTTAAAAAGGCTTGTGGTCGTCATTCTTCTGGTGGGGTCAGCGTCCGCAGCAGGGGCGGCGTTATGAGCATGGTTATGACCGCCAGCAGTATGACGCTGCTGAGAACGGCCTGTCCTGCTGCGCCGCTGAGGAAGCCCATTGTGTATCCGGCTGCGATGACCACGAGGTCTATGCCGCCGCGCGGTATCATGCCGAGGCTTATGCTTGCGGAGCTTTCTGCGTCCACGTTGCCTAGCCACGCGCCGATGCCCGCGCCCATCATGTTGGCAGCAACCACAACGAGCAGCAGCGCGAGAGAGAATTCCCACGCGATTGGAGTGAACAGCATCCCGATCCACGCGAAGAAGATCGGCACGAAGATGCCGTAAGCGAGCGAGGAGATTTTCGGGGCGAAGTTGCCGTTCCTGAGGGAGGTTTTTGCTATGATGAGGCCGGCGAGGAAGGCGCCGATGATTCCGTGGAATCCGAACAGGCTGGCGAGGTACGCGAGTGCGAGCATTACGATGAACGCCACGGTGAATTGCGCTTCTTCGACTTCGAGGACAGAGGTTTTTTCCACGAGTATTGGTATCAGGCGTTCTCCCACGAGGAAGATGACGGCGAAGATCACTGCTAGCAGCAGCACGCCCATGAACTTGTACGGGAACATCCCGCTAACGCTTATGTAGGACAGGACGAGCGTGAAGATCAGGAGCCCGGCAGTATCCCCGAGTATGGCCGAGCTGAGGATGGTTTTCCCAGCAATCGTTTTTATCCTCCCTGTTTCGAGAAGGGTTTTGAGTGTGGTGATTACGGATGAGCAGGACACGGCGGTTACGAGGAGGAGGGTCTGGGCGAAGTCGAGTGCCGGCACGCCGAACGCGGTTGCTTGTGTCGCTAGGAACAGAGCCCCGCTGAATGGCAAGAGGTAGCCGAGGAACGCTGAGCCGATGGTGGCGATCTTGTTTTCCATGAGGTTCTTCACATTGACTTCCCTGAGCCCGGCCAGGAACAATATGAGTATGGCGCCGAGCTGACCGAACACCATGATGCCCGGGTCTTCTGCCGAGACGATGGTTGCGCCCAACATGGTTTGTGCTGCGGGGCCGAGCAGCAGTCCTGCAGCGAGGTACCCAAGCACGCTGGGGTATTTCAGTCGCTCCGCCAGCTCGCCGAAGGCTTTGGCAGTAATCAGTACCAGCACGAGATTGATGAGGAAGCTCATTGCACCCAACTAAGCAAATGATATTAATAACCATTGTCCCCAAAATCTCGATGCGTGTTTTGCTTGCTTCTGAGAGTTATTGGCCGAATATTGATGGCGGGGCCGTAGCCCAGCACAATCTTGCTCTGCGCCTGGCTGAGCGCGGTCACGAGGTTGCGGTTGTCGCTCCCGGCAATCGGTTCGAGAACTATGTTGAAGAGGATTGCGGAACGACTGTGTTCAGGCAGAGGGCTTTGACGTTCCCCCCGTACGATGTTTACAAGGTGACTCTGTTCCCCCACCATAATGTGGGCAAGGTCTTCAAGGCGTTTCGTCCGGATGTGGTGCATGCCCATAACCCGTACCAGGTGGGTCGCGCCGCGCTGCACTTCAGCAAGGCGTTTTCTGTGCCGATTGTTGGTTCGAATCATTTGCAGCCAGAGAATCTCTTGATGAGCGTGTCGAGGTTTCGCTCCCTTTACTCCCCACTGAAGAGCGTTGGCTGGCGCTTCATCGTGGATTACTACAACCGTTGCGACGCGGTCGTCTCTCCGACGCGTACAGCAGTCGATTTGCTTGTTGGCGCTGGCTTGCGTGTGCCTGCGCAGCCCATAAGCAACGGCATTGATCTGGAGCGTTTCTCTCCGAAGAACCACGGGGAGTATCTGCGGGATAAGCTAGGTCTTCCGGACAAGCCCATCGTGCTTTATGCCGGCAGGCTTAGTGGAGAGAAGCACTTGGAGGTGTTGTTGCGTGCTGTGCCACGTGTTGTTTGGGAGTGCGGTGCCCACTTCGTTCTCGTCGGTTCCGGTCGCGAGCGCGGCAATCTCGTGGCCTTGGCAGGGTCGTTGGGGATAGAGGAAAGTGTTTCTTTTACCGGGTTTCTTGATGCAGCGGATTTCCAGAATGTTTACGCGCTTGCTGATGTGTTCGCGATACCGAGCGAGGCCGAGCTGCAGAGCATTGTCACGTTGGAGGCGATTGCTTCCGGCCTCCCGGTCGTGGCTACGAACAAGGATGCGTTACCCGAGCTCGTTCATGATGGGAAGAACGGGTTTTTGTTCGAGCCGGGGGATAGCGGTGCGTTGGCTGATCGCTTGATTGCCTTGCTTTCTGACCCGCTGTTGCGGAAGCGTTTCGGTAGGGAGAGCCGGAGGATCGCCGAGCCGCATTCTATCGAGCGCGTTGTTTCTTCTTTCGAGGGAGTTTACGCGTCTGTGCTGCGCTCTTGAAGTACTGCGCTCTTACTGGCTTTCTTAGGACGTAATGGTCTGCGTATGCTTTGAGGTATTGCAGCAGGGTGCTGGCGTACCCGCGCTCCCGGAACCTGCGCGCCGAGCTTTTCACAGGGACGGGCACGAACACTTTTTTGCCTTTCACGCGGTTCGCCAGTTCAGTGTCTTCCATCATGCTTAGGTCTTCGTCGAATCCCGGGAATGTCTTTTTCCGGTATGCGGAGTTCTGTCCGCTGAATTGATAGAACCCGAGCAGCGCCGTGGTCCTGTACCAGAGGTCTTGGTTGATGAAGAAGAGGATCTTGTCGGCCAGGCCTCCGTCCCGTGGCCGCACGGGCCCGCCCGCAGCCACGATGTCTGCGTCTTGGAATGCTTTGTCGTATGCTTCCAGCCAGTTTTTCGGCACGTTTGTGTCTGCGTCAGTGAATATGAGTATCTCTCCGCGGGCGTTGGCTGCGCCGAGGTTTCTGGCTGCGCCGGCGCCTGCGTTCCTTGTGTCTTTCAGCGTGATGCATTGCCGCCTGGCTATCGTCTCAGTCTTGTCTTGCCCTCCGCACACGGCGATGCACTCGAAGCCTTTAAATGTCTGCTTTTGAATGCTTTTGAGGCACTCAGAAATAGTCTTTTCTTCGTTGTATGCGGGAACTATGACGCTGAATCGCATCTCACTCTGTCCGCTTCGCTTCGGCTGCTTTCACGCGCGTGATGAAGCCGGCGACCATGTTCCTGTCTTTTTTGGAGTAATCGAACACGCCTAGCGAGTCCAGGAACTTCTTGTTTTCTTCGAAGTTGTTTGTGACTTGGTTGGCGTACAGCTTCATTATCTTTTCTGCTTTTGTTTTGAGCAGCGCTATTGTTTGCTTTCCCATGAGATCACTTCACGACGGTTATGGGTATGAGTTCTTTTTCGTATTCTATCGCGGCAAGCCCGATGGGTTGGTACACCCCGTTCGGGTTCACGAGTGGCGGAGCCCCCATAGAGAGCTGCAGCGCCCGCGCACCGAGTATCCTAGCTTTTTCGAATTTGGTGTACTTGTCCATGCGATCACCAGAAGAAGTTCCGTGGACCTTATTGTGAAACGGACTGTTTATAAACCTTTGCGCGGGCCCGCGCCTTCTCTGCCTTGCAGCCGCTTATCATCCCGACGGCGTGCGCCGCTTTGCGGGAGCCCTTTTCCCCGCTGGTTAGTGGAACACGGTCATGCTTTTTACATGAACGCCGTGACGTCGTTCTTTTCTCTGCGTGCCTGGCATGCGGTGCACTCGCCGGTCGCGCTCATGGTGGGGCTGCCGCACTTCTTGCACGGCTTTGAGTGGTTCTCGACCCATTCATGCACTGACGGGAACTTGACTGGCAGCGCGAAGTTGAACGACCCGGTGCTGACGAACAGCCCTTCTCCGAGGCTGTAGTACGGTATTTTGTTCTCCAGGTCGTTGACGTACGGCGTCGTTTCTGCTATGGCGCGCGCGTCTTTGGGTATGAGCTGGAGCACTACCTTGTTGTGGATTTGCTTGAGTATGCGCGTGTCGATGCTTCCGGGGTCCTGTTCGACGACGATGCTGAAGACCTTGAACTTCCTGCCTTCTTTCGCTATCTTGGCTATGATATTGCCCTTGCCAGACTCTTCGGGGGAAAGGTAGTTATGCGCCTCTTCCACGAGTATGCCTGCTGGCTTGAACGTCTTCCACGCGTTCTTGTTGTGGTTGCACTCGCGTTTGTACTTCGAGAACAAGGACTTTGCCACCATGGCAGTTATGACTTTGGCCGTGCGGTTCGATACGCTGCTCACGTCGATGACGTACCAGTTCCCTCGCGGCACGCCATCCAGTATCTGCGACAGGAAGTTGTTCTTCTCGCTGACCCACACGTCGTCGTCTCCGAACAGGCTCTGCATCCGGCCTTTCGTGGCGCCGATTATGAGGTCTATGCCGGCGATCTTGTCCACGCCGTCGAGGCCGTTCTTTATGCCGTCTATGTCGTTGTCTAGGATGAACCTGACCCAGTCCCCGCCCTTCTGCCGGCAGCAGATGTTCATGAAGCTGACTTGCGTGTCTTCCCTGAAGTCGTACACTTCTGTCAGGTATGTCGGGTAGATGTTTTGCGTGCTGACTTCCAGGTTGCGTTCGTTCGGGTCGCTTCCGGCACCGAGCGTGTAGTGGAAAACCCGGGGCGCGCCGATTGCGTTGAAGTGCTTCAGGTCCTGGTAATACTCTCCGTGCGGGTCGATGATGACGCCGCCAGCGAACGGCTCTCCTCCACCCCCATTGACCGTTACGTTGAGCAGGACTTTTGTGGCGTTTGTCTTGCCGGAGTTCGTCCAGCCGCAGATAAGCCAGTGCGTTATGTACGATTCTTTCTTGAATCCTGCTTTGGTGTCGAAGTGGTGGCTCCCGCTCCGCACGTTGGCGAAATCGAGTTTCGGCAGTCCGAGTATGTCGAAGTCTTCCGCGTCCAAGGTGAATATTTCATCGTTGTGCCGCGGGATGGTCTTGTACCCGACGATCTTTTTCTGCTCTTTCTTCCTGTACTCGACGAGGATGGCGGCCTGCGCGTACAATAAGTAACGTTCTTCTGTGTCGAACGAGTACGTGTGCCGCGAGTACCTGGCGCGCAGTTCCGAGTCGAGCGGCATCTCCGATAGGTTGGTTACGAAGATGTAAAATATCTTGTCGTTGGTATCGACTTTGTAGAACCCTTCTTCTTCGACGCGACCGTCGTCCTCAACAAAGAAGTACAGTTTTCTCTTGTTTCCGTCGAAGTAGTCGACCTTCCCTACCCGGTTCATGCATCACACCGCGCCCTCGCCGTTTCTCTCGAACTTGCTGCGGATCTTTTCGTGGTTCCTCTTCATTGCCGCGTTCAAATCAATGTCGTGCGCCACGCCGATCCTCACGCACAGGCCGATGACGTCCGAGAGCTCGTCCGCCAGATGGTCCCGGAGTTCTTCCTCGGTTTTCTCTGTTCTGCCGGAGTAGTATGGGTTGTGCATCTTCTTGATGATGGTGGCGACCTCCCCAACTTCTTCTGCCAAGTGAGCGATCACCCACGCCACTTTTTCCGAGGAGTAATCCCACTCCATCTCTTCCATGAGCTTTTTGTTCATTTCCTGCGCTTCCTTCATGCGAACCACCAGTTTCTGTTCACTGTAATCCCTCTGCTATCCTTCAACTCCCTTAGCTCGCGTATGGCATAATCTGCGTTTCCCGGATCTTGGTTGCTTCTCTGAACGGGCACGGCCCGCATTCCGGCTGGGTGGGCCGTGGGAGCGCACTGCCAACATCCAACAAAACCACACTGATCATCTACAAAGCCCTCTTCCTGAACTTCTCGTACCAGTTGTCTATCTCTATGTCTCTCGCGATTAAATCCCTTGCGTTGTCCGGCAGTTCCGCGGCCTCAATCTGCTTTTGCACGAACTGTTTGGCGAGGTCCCGGTCTATGGGTCGCATTACTGCGTCTGTGTGCACTGCTCCCAGCGGGTAAGGGTAGTCCTTGTACTTTGGGTCGAGCGAGAACATAGCTATGCGCGACAAAGCGCTTCTTATCCCATCGTGCTGCTCGCTCTGGGGCAGCGCTGCGAGTTCGCTCGGAAAGTCCACGCGGAAGGCATTGCTCGCGCCGCCCGCGAACGAGCAGAA
>JAFGGZ010000049.1 GCA_016939415.1 Candidatus Iainarchaeum sp.
ATGATCGCCGTGCAGGTGTGATACGAACACGTTCTCGACTTGCATGAAAGAGATTCCTGCGATCGCCAGCTGGCGCTGAACGCCCTCACCGCAGTCGAACAGCATGCGGTGCTCGTTGAACCTGAAGAAGACCGCTGGCGCAGACCTCTCTTTGGAGGGCATGGTCGAAGCAGTGCCCAGGAAAACAAGTTCAGCCCTCATGAGGATAGCTTTAAATTCGCTGACTATTTAATTGCTTACGGTGAGGCTGATGGCAAAGGAGAAAAGCAAGTATGCATACGAACGGAAGAGTGCTTGGGACGAACTCCAGAACAAGAGAGTGATGGACTTCTGCGAGGAGTACAAAGCATTCCTGGATAAGACTAAGACAGAGCGCGAGGCAGTCCACGAGATAACCCGTAGAGCAAAGAAAAGCGGGTACGGAACAGAAAGCAAGCTTATATTCGAAAACAAAGGTTCTGCCATAGCGCTGGTACGCAAAGGGAAGAAGCCACTCAAGGAAGGAGTGCGCATAATCGCTGCGCACGTCGACTCGCCGAGACTGGACTTGAAGCAAGTCCCGCTCTACGACGACAAAGAATCAGGCCTCGGCCTCATGGAAACGCATTACTACGGCGGCATAAAGAAATACCAATGGGTATGCCAACCCCTCGCACTCCACGGCGTCATAGTCAAGAAAAACGGCGAGGCCATTAGCTTAGCAGTAGGTGAGAAGAGCGGCGACCCAGTGTTCTACGTCGCTGACATACTCCCCCACCTGTCAAAGAAGATTCAGGACGAGAAGAAGATGACCGAAGGAGTGGACGGCGAGAGCCTCGACATCATAGTGGGGAACATACCTGTAAAAGATGAGAAAGCCAAGGAAAAGATAAAGACCGCGCTCCTGGAAGCGCTGCACAGGGAGCACGGCATCATAGAAGAAGACTTCGTTTCAGCAGATCTCGAGCTCGTGCCTGCCGCAACAGCGAGGGATGTGGGTTTTGACAAGAGCATGATCGGTGCTTACGGACAGGACGACAGCGTGTGCGTGTACACCCTCCTCAAAGCAATGATGGACAGCGCAGGGGATTACACGGCCATAGCCATGTTCTTTGATAAGGAAGAGATCGGCAGCACGGGAGCCACAGGAGCCAAAAGCGCCTTCCTGAAGCGGATCGTGCAGACGCTGGACAGCTCAGTGAGCTTTGAAGACGTGATGGAAAAGACAAAAGTCATAAGCGCTGACACAACCGGCGCAGTAACGCCGAATTACACGAAGGCATTCGAGCTCAACAACGCCGCCAGGCTCGGGCAAGGCGTGTGCTTGACAAAGTACTCCGGCATCGGGGGGAAGTATTACTCATCGGAAGCACGCGCAGAATACGTCGCGGAAATACGCGCCATGCTGAACAAGCACAACGTGCCGTGGCAGACAGAAGAACTCGGCAGAGTCGATGAAGGCGGGGGCGGCACAGTCGCGTCATACCTCTCGGAGACATGCGCTGACGTAATCGACATCGGGCCGGCCGGCATAGGACTGCACTCGACCTTCGAGCTGTTCAGCAAAGCCGACATCTACGCATCCTACCTCGCTTACAAGGCGTTCATAAGTGGTTGAATGCTGGACGAGCTCCGCGCTGCCCTCAGCGTGAAGGGTGCGGAATTCATTGAGGCGCGCGCGGCAAGCGTGTGGACGAATGACGTGCTGATTCGAGACAATGAAGTCGAGCGCGTGAAGAGCGGCAACTCAACAGCTTATGGCGTGCGCGTGCTCGTCAAAGGCTCGTGGGGATTCGCCGCAGGCAACGACATGAACAGGATGCGGGACATCGCGGAGGCTGCGGTAAAGCTTGCGAAGGCAGGAGGCAGGGATGCGCTCAAGACAGAGCTGGCTGAAGCAGAAGCCAAGCAGGACAGGATAAAAACCAAAGTCCGGAAGCACCCCCTCGACGTCGCGCTCGAAGACAAGGTGAAAGCGCTCAAGGAACTGGCGGGATACGGCAGGATAAGCAAGAAGATTCTCACAGTCGATGCGCAGTACATAGACGCATACGGAGTGAACGCGTACGTCAACAGCGAAGGAGCAGCCATACAACAGGAGCCTGTGAACGCGTTCCTCCTGTTCTCCGCTTACTCCAAGGGGGAAGAGCTCTTCCGCGCGAACGACAGGGTGGCAGGCCACTACGGCGTGGAAGTCCTCGAGGGCAAGGAAGGGTTCGTGGAAAACGTTTCGAAAAACGCGCTCCTGCTCCTGAAGTCGAAACTCCCCCCGAAAGGCGAAATGCCGGTCGTGATTGACCCGAAGATGGCAGGCGTGTTCGCGCACGAGGCAATCGGCCACGCGTGCGAGGCTGACTCGGTGATAAACCAGCGCAGCATCCTCGAAAAGAAGATCGGCATGCAAGTCGGCTCGGAGCACGTAACCATCATAGACGACGCCACCATCCCGAAGTTCTTCGGGTCATACCACTACGATGCCGAAGGCGTTCCGGCTCAGAAGAAGATCCTGGTGGAGAAGGGCGTGCTCAAGCAATTCCTCCATAACAGGGAGACAGCTAAGCGCTTGGGGACGCGGTCGACGGGGAACGCACGCTCTCAATCGCCCACAGAGTTCCCGCTCGTCCGCATGAGTAACACATTCTTCGACAAGGGAGACCGCTCAATCGAAGAACTCCTCGAAGGCATGGGCAGAGGCGTGTTCGTGAGCGGCATGAAGGGAGGGGTCACCGAGCCGAACACAGGATACTTCCAGTTCGCCGCGGAATACGGACACCTCATAGAGAACGGCGAAAAGACCGCGCCGCTGAGGGACATCACGCTTGTCGGCAACATAGTAAAAACGCTGAAGAACGTGGAAGCGCTCGGGAAAGAGTGGTCAGGCGGACACCCCGGATTCTGCGGCAAGGCAGGGCAGAGCGTGCCTGTGAGCGATGGCGGGCCGCACATAAGGATAGGGAAGGTGCTGGTCGGTGGATGAGCTCATCAAGTACGCGCTGAAGAAGGCAGACGAAGCGGAAGTCTATGAATGCTCAGGAAATGCATTGCTCGCCAGGAACTCGCTCTCAAAGATAGAGACACTCAAGCGGGAGGAAGAGTGGGGGGCGGGCGTGCGCGTGGTGGTCGGAGGAAGAGCGGGGTACTCATACTACAACAACCCAGCGCAAGCAAGGAACGCAATCGACGCCGCCGTGAAGTCGGCAAGGCTGAGCCACAATGAGGGCTACTCCCTGCCGCGGAAGGCGGGTTACGAAAGAAGAGACGTGTTCGACAAGCGCGTATGCGGAATAGACGAAGAGGGAATCGTTGAGATGCTGCTCGATACCATGACGGGGGTCAGGCGATTCGCGTCGCCATCCCAAGGAGAGGTCGGGGTGGAAGTGGTCACTGTCCGCATCACGAACTCGAACGGCGTCCACCACGAAGAACAGCAAACCCGCATGACCGCATACGCAGCAGCCAAGAGAAAGGACGTCATCGCACAGCACTGGGAAGCCAGCCGCAAACTCGTAGAGAACGTCGCCGACATCGGTACGCGGGCAGGTGAGACCGCGATGAACGGGGTGGGCGCGGGAAAGCTGTCGCATACCGGGAAGATAGTCATTGACCCGGAGGTCCTTGGCGTGCTCATAGAAGAGACAGTCATCCCGGCCATCAACGGAGAGAATGCGAGGCGCGGGAAAAGCCCGTGGGCGCAGGACATCGGGAAGCGCGTGGCCACAGAAAAACTGTCCATACTCGACGACCCGACGATCCCCTGGTCTGTGGGAACGACGGCGGCAGACGATGAAGGCGTGCCGACGCAGAAGAAGGTCCTGGTGGAGAACGGCGTGCTCAAGCAATTCCTCCACAACTCGAAAAGCGCCAACCTTGCGGGAGCCAGCAATACGGGTAATGGTTTCAGGCAGGGCTTCACGGAAGCACCAAGCATATCCAGCACGAACACAGTCATCAGCGCAACTGAAAGGGAAGACGTCTTCGAAGGCAGGGGAGCGTACATAAAAGAGCTGATGGGGTATCACAACATCAACGGCGTGACCGGCGACTTCGCGCTCGACGTCGTGCATGGTTTCATGTTCAAGGATGGGGAGGCCATAAAACCATTTAGGGGCAGCCTGCTTGTGGGCAACGTGTTCAGCATAATCAAGGACTGCGCACTCCACGAGAAAGACGAGCACCGCGGAGACTTCATCGGCCCGGCAATAGCATTCAACGGGCGGGTGGTAAGCAAATGAAGTGGGAGAAAGCGCAGGACGTGAAAGAGCTCGTGGAGAAGATCTCCACTGTATTCCCCCACATACGAACAGACCGCGTGTTCTGCGTTCGCAGCGAAGGCAGCAAAAGCAGGGCAATCGCCCGCATATGGGCTATGGGCAAAGCATTCCAGGTCGGGATGGGTATGGAAGCGGCATACGTCATCGAAGCAGTCTCAGAACGATTTGACGGGCTGGCACAACAAGAAAAAGAGCTGACGATCGTGCACGAGCTCATGCACGTCCCAAAAACATTTTCAGGCGCGCTCGTGCCGCACAAGTGCTTCGGCAAGAGAATAAACCGCCGCAGCGTCGAAAAGAAGTACAAAGAGTACCAGAGCGCTAAACGCAACACACATGAATGAACCGCGTCATGGTCTTATGCACGTAGACTGGAAAGACATCGCGCACGCGCCAGCCCGCGCACGCCAAAAGCTGGGAGACGTCCTTGTTCGAAACGATTACCGCCTTGCTTGAATGCTCCCTCATCTTCGCAAAAGATTTCGCGTAAAGGTCCTCCAATGCCTTGCCGAACAACGCAGTGCTCTTCCCATACGGAAGATCGGTCACGATCGCCTCGAACCTCCCTCCACGCCAATCTAGAAAGTCCTCATTAAAAACGCTGGCATCGCATCCGAAGAACCAGAGATTCTCGTTGCACCCCTCAAAAACGCGCGCATCCAATTCAACGCCCGTCGCCCTCAACCCGAGGGAGCATGCTTCAAGCAATATGCCACCGGTCCCGCAGAAGGGGTCAAGGACTTCGCGGCCAGCTCCGGAAAGGTTTATGAGGGCGCGCGCCAACTGCGGCTGAAGGCTCGTCGGCGAGAAGAAAGGCCTTGCCTGCGGCCGTCTGCAAGCCAGTTCCTTGGCGCGGAACTCGAACAACTCGCGCGTGACGAACGCGTGACTGCCCTCGACGAACACGTGGATGATTGCGGACGGATGCTTCAGATCCACCTTGCCGCGGACGCGCGAGGCCACTACCCTGATGACTTCGTCCCGATCCGCGCCCGCACCAAGCACCCGCGTGACCTTCACGGCAAACGATTTAAAGGACATGGGGGTTATAGTACCTAAGTGCGAGACATCGCATTCAGCGAGGACCTCGCCGACAAAACGAGTGAGCGCGAGGCGCCTGAAGTCAATACTTCCGTCAACCACCATCAAGTGCGCTGACTCGTGCTCAACAGACCCGCCGAGCAAGGACAGAACCTCGGCGCGCGCAAGCTTGCTATGGTTCCCGGAAAAGAACAAGAGAAGGCGCATACCCCTGATTGGGCAGGACAACAGTTAAAAAGGTTTTCCGATGGCACAAAAGAAAAAGACCCATGATAAGCGCGTCGAGCTGATAGGCGCGGACTTCAAGACGACTGAAGAAGTAGATGTGCCGACAGCGACTATAGAACAAGTCATCGGCCAGGAGAAAGGCGTCGACATAATAAAGAAAGCCTCGAAGCAGCGGCGCAACGTCTTCCTCCTCGGCGAGCCAGGTACAGGCAAGAGCATGCTCGGCCTCGCCATGGCAGAGCTTCTGCCGACGAAAAAGCTCCAAGACCTCCTCGTGTACGTGAACGAAGCGGACCCTAACACTCCAATACTCAAGGCAGTGAAGGCAGGGGAAGGCAAGAAGATCATCGAAGAAGCCAACAAAGTGAACCTCTCCTCAGGAAGCAACAAGCAATTAGTGGGATTTGTAGTGTTCCTGTTCACGATCAGCGTCCCGTGGATAATGCTGCACTTCGGTTGGATAAGCGAGCTGATGGCAGCAGCATCCCTCGTCGTGGCGGGCATGCTCGGCATAGGCGTGGTCGTCGGCATGCAGCTCAAGCCGCGCGCAGACGGCTCAGTGCCAAAACTGCTCATCGATAACTCACAGAAGAAGACTGCGCCGTTCGTGGAAGCCACCGGAGCGAGGGCGGGCGCGCTGCTCGGAGATGTCCGGCACGATC
>JAFGGZ010000003.1 GCA_016939415.1 Candidatus Iainarchaeum sp.
ATCGCGCACGGAGCAGCACTCGCCAAGCCGGGCGTGCTCGAGATCGACGAGGGAGTGCGCGAGAACGAGCTCGTTGCCGTAATGACAAAGAAAGGGGAGTTGGTCGCGCTGGCCACCGCGATGAAGCCCCTGGAAGGGCCTGCGAACAAAGGCTTTGTCGCCAAACCGCGGCAGGTTGTGATGGATCGCAGCAAGTACAAGAAGGGATGGAAATGAAGAGCATCTGCATCATCGGCGCCGGCAACCTTGGATCTGCAACAGCTTTCGCTCTAATGCTCAAAAGCACTGGCAAACGCATCGAACTCGTCGACATAGACGCATCGAAAGAAGGAGAGGTCCTGGACCTGGCCCCGGTCGCAAAAGACACGAGCAACGAAGTCGTTTTCTCCGCATCCCCAAGCAACGCTGACGTGTACGTCATCACAGCAGGCAAAGCCAGAAGGCGCGGCGAAAGCAAGGAAGAGCTTTTCGAAACGAACAAGCGGATACTCTCGGGCATCATGGAAAACCTGCCGAAGGACAGGCGGGTATTCATCGCCACGAACCCCCCGACCATGATCTCCAAGGCATTCTCAGCATGGAACTGCACTGCCTTCGGGATAGATACTGACAGACTTCGTGCGAACTTCTTGGACACAAAAGTGAAAGGGACGCACGAGTCACTGGAAGGAGAAGGCGCTGAGAAAGTGAGGGAACTCAACAGCCGCGTTATGTCACTGAAGGGATTCACGCAGTACACGCCCGCTTACGCTCTCGCAAAGCGAGTGTTGGAGGAACTGGATGGCTGAGCACTACTTCTCCGAAAAGCCGTCGAGCGAAGAGAAAAGAACGACGTACGCATTCGAATTGCGCGGCAGGACTTACGAGCTCGCCAGCACCTCCGGCACGTTCTCATGGAAGAAACTGGATTCCGGGACAAAGGCGCTGCTGAAGTACATGCGCGTTCCGAACGGCAGGATATGTGATTTGGGTTGTGGGAACGGCGTTGTCGGCGTCGTGGCAGGCGTGGAGTCCGGCAGTGAAGTGTGGCTCGTCGACGTGAACGAGAGGGCGGTGCGCACCGCGAAGCGGAACGCTGTTAAGTACGGGCTGAAATTCAAGGCAAAGACCGGCGACGGACTGAAGGCGTTGGATACTGCATTCGATTGCGTGCTGCTGAACCCTCCGATGGCAGCCGGCTTGAGGACAGTGAGGCGGCTGATCGAGGAAGCGTTCGCGCACCTGAAAGAAGGAGGGTCGCTGCAAGTCGTGGCCCGCCACAAGAAGGGCGGGGAGCGCCTCATGCAGTTCATGGAAGAGCTGTTCGGCAACATCGAAACCATCGGGAGGCAGGGCGGGTTTCATGTTTACTGCTCAGTAAAGCATTAAAAAGATGTAGCATAGAATAATGCGTTGGTTGCTGAGGTCGCATAGCCCAGCAGCCTTTTCCTGCTTTAAAGCAGAAAAAGCCTGGGGAAAGAGTGAAGTTGCGATTGTAGCCCAATCGCACTTGCTTCGCAATTCGAGGGGAACGGCCGGCGGCGTTTGCTGCCGGAAGTATGCGTTGGTTGCTGAGGTCGCATAGCTCGGTAGTGCGCGAGCCTGGAACAGCCGCAGAATCTGCTGGCACCTCTGGAGGTACGGGACCTCCTAGAGCACAGAGAGCTCGTGTCCTTTGGGACTCGGGAGTTCAAATCTCCCCCTCAGCGCTCTGGGGGACAACACGTCCCCCAAACAAAAACCCTGACCGATAAAACGCTTGCAGAGCGGGCACACACGCATGACGTTGGCAGAGCCAGCGCCACACATTCCATCCGCAAGCTGCGAAGCTTGTGCGTGTTTGCAGAACACGCAATTTTGTATTTCCCCAGGCTTTCAGCGTCTTGGGGGGGGGATCACCTTTGCGGGGGGGTTGACGCTTGGCTGGGGCGGGGGTCCCCAGCCCCCCGCATGTCTGCCCGCCCCCAACAATGTTCCCCCCCGCTACCCTGGGCAACACGTAACCCCCCCGCTTCTAGTTGTTGGGGCGTTGCGTGTTGGGAAGCACACCCCCCATTTCAACACTGCGAGCGTTAGCGAGCGAATGCGTGTTTGCAGAACACGCAACGTTATATCTCCCCAGGCTTTTTCGATTCTACAAATCGAAAAAGGCTGCTGCGAAGCTCCCCCTCAGCGCTCTTCACTCCAGTACCATAGTAGTGATGACTGCGTACGGCACATTGTTGTGGAACAGGAGACGGATATCCAATTCTTCTTTCACGCTGCCACCACCCTTCTTCTTGATGCGCAGAACAAGAGTGATCATCCCATGCACCAGCAAGTCTTTCACAGAAGAAGAAACAGTTTCACTGCCGAACGCGTCCAAGAACTCCTTGGCGTAATGCTTCACAGCCTCATTATGCGAGTGGCCGGTAATCCCCAACTGACGCCTTGACACATGAGCAAGACTGAAGTCGTACAAATCCACGATTAAGTCAGGTTCGCGGCCGATTAGCTTTCTTGATTTCCTGAGCAGAGGCTCCATGATACAAGAGAATCACAACCCAAATAAAAAAGCAGCGCATGAACCCTAGCCAGGTATCTCGGCAAGCTTCCTCGTCTTGATCGCAGTGTACGGCGTCAGCCCGTACATGAAGAAGCGCGCATCAAGCTCCTCAACCACCTTGCCACCAGACCTATTGTTGACATTCACGCGAATGATTCCGTGACCGAAGATTATCAAGTCCTTCAGCGTCTTGTCTATCTTCTCCTGGCTCATGAAGTCTATGAAGTTCTTGCCGTACCCCCCAACAATCTCGCCTCGAGTGTGGTCAGTGAACGCGAGATGGCGATCCGACACATACTTAACAGTCAAGTCATAGAGGTCTACGATCAGGTCCGGTTCCTGCTTCAAGACCTGCGTGGCCTTCTCCAAGAGGGTTTTTTTGGGCATGATAATGATATGATGATGGTGGGATAAAAGCCTTTTAAAGCCATTCTCTGAACCAGTGCACTGCAAGCCGCCTGCAAGACAAATCGTCCTTGCCTTCGAACAAGTGCCCGGCTCCCTTTATGAGCACAAGCCGCTTAGGGTCCCTGGCTGACTCGTACAGCTTCTGCGAAACAGCAGGTCGCACTGTGGTATCCGCATCCCCGTGGATTATGAGGATAGGCACCCGAACGCGCTTAATCGCCGAGAAGCAATTGTGCTTCGGAGCGTCCTTCTGGAATGACTCGCTCGGAGAAAGACCCGACGAGCTGCTCCACTCCCCTTGCCAACGCTCGGTGTCAGCAGCAGGAGAGCGAAGAGCCAGCGCTCTGATGCGCTTATCCTTGGTGGCGGCAAGGAGTGCGACATCAGCTCCGTAAGAAGACCCAAACACACCAACGAGCGTGTCAACAAAGTCAATCGCGACACTCAGGTCCTCGACGTCACGTGAAAGCGTTGCCCTCTGCCAGTCACCAACACTCTCTCCACGGCCGAAGTAGTCATACACAAGCGCATTGAACCCCGCGGCATTGAACGCCTCTGCGCGCGAAGAGTGTTCGGCATCGCCCTTCACTGAGCCGAGACCAAGACACTCTATGATGGTCTTATCAGCGCCCATATCATACCAAAGGCCTGAAAGACCATCCCCGAAGCGGATTTTCTCTGGCATGAGCAGTAGTAATGAAGAGATAGTATTTAATTGTTGAGCCCTAACGCGCATTCACAAAAACAGCTCGGAAAGCCGAGGAGAACAGTCAGTTGGTCGGATAATCCACATCAATCCATCTGATTGTAACCTGCAAGACCCGGGATTCAAGAATAGCTTGACAATAAGTAACCCGACACGTGACTAACCGAAAGAGTTCACCGAAACACGGCGAGAGCAACAACCAACTCACGAAGAAACGACACTGCTCTTCACAGCAGCGTATGGCGTCATGCCATTCACGAAGAAGTGAGCTTCAAGCTCTTCAGTCAGCTTTTTCCCGGACTTGCTCAATAAATCGACATGAATCTTGACGTGACCCCAAACCAGCAAATCCTTGATAAACTCTTCAATCCCTAGTTTTGCCGACGTTATCAGGCTCCTGGCATAAGTCCCTTCAACAGCCTTCTTGTCCCTCCCCGTGAGGACTAAGTGCCGCTTGGAAACATATGCAACGTGCATGTCGTAGAGATCTATGATCAAGTCCGGTTCCTGCTTCAAGACCCTTGTTGCCTTCTTGAGAAGAGACTGCTTGCTCATGACAAGAGGATAAGGGGCAAGGCAATAAAAACATTGTGGCAACACGCGCCAACCAATCGCAATGAAGAAGAGCGGGGCCGTCACTCGTTCTTGCGAGCGACGACGTAAACGCGATCAAACCGCTTGACGAAACGCGCCGCACCGAAACCTGCTTTGCTGAGCATGTCCCGCCACTGACTGCGCGCCCACCACTTGAGCTTGCCGCCGTACTTAAAAGAAAGACCCTCGTGCTCCCAGTGATAAAACTGGTTCCGCTTGTCTAACCACCCCTTCTCGTGGAAAGGTAGCGCGCCCCCGCTGGAATAAGAC
>JAFGGZ010000050.1 GCA_016939415.1 Candidatus Iainarchaeum sp.
AGAGCGGAAAAAGCCTGGGGAAATATAACGTTGCGTGTTCTGCAAACACGCACTCGCTCGCTAACGCTCGCAGTGCGGGGGGGATGCACCAGCGCATTTTTTAAGGCGTTCACGCCTAGTTATTAGCATGGAAGGAGAGCCGCCGAGAGTGAAGAGTTTTCGGAGGAGCGGAGACCCACTCGAAAAAGGCTGGTTCGTACACACGTACGCGAGAGAAATCGGAATCAGCGAACCCGAGCTCCACAACGCAGTACACCGTGTGTACGAAGCATTGTTCAAGGAGTACAGCGGGCAGAACATGGTAGAAAATGCCAAGCACTACGAGGTACAGCGCAAGCTTGACGACAGATCTAATCTTTTGGCTGATCGCTTGCCGAGAATACGGCAAATACTGGCCGAAATAGGCAAGGATCAGGCAGCGCGCGAGCAACAAGCCTTCCAACTGGTTAATCTGGCGCTGAAGATGAAACCCAAAGACTGGACCATGTACACCACGACGCAGGGTGGGGTGACCAGCACAGACTTGTGGGAAGCCTTGGACGAGCTGTACAGCATTCGATCCAAAGAACTGAGTGCCCAGGGGCACGAAGAAAACGAGATCCCTAAGCTGCTGGATAAAGAGTTTTACGAAGGACGAGTCACCCCAAAAGAGCGTGAGAAGCTGGAAATAATAGCCAGCCGGACGAGGGGTTCCAGCAAAAGAACCACCCTCTTGGGAGAGCTGAGGAGAATGTTCCCGAGACCGCCACCGGCGCGGCGAATAGGCGGAAAGTAATAAATAGGCCGCTTGAGTATTAAACGCAGTGATTTTGATGAGAACCCCTAAATTGCTCGCGTTCTTATTGATTCTGTGCACAGCCCTCGCAGCCACGGACACCATAATCGCGTACCGCGACCCGGGGTTCTCAGAGCCGGGCACAGTGTTCGCCAACGCAAGCACGATCTACGTCAGCGTGAGCGACGAAAATGGCACAGGTAGTTGGGGGTTGGCTAATGCCACTAACCTCAATACCGGCGAATGGTTCAACTTTAAAGTTTACGACGACGGTAGCAACGGAGACGACGTGGCAAACGACGGGAATTACAGGGGCACGATAATCATAAGCTCCGCCCCCACCAGCGCAGTATCAAGGAATATTCGTTGCAATGACGGGGACGTCGTAGCAGTATACGGAGACATAGACGTATTCGGAGACTTTGGAGTCACTAACATCGTGGCAGATTACTCGCCGCCGAACCTCGTGTGGGACAACCCGCAAGACAACGCCAATGTCTCAGCGACAGTGAACATGACAGCCACAGTCACTGACGCCAACGAAGTCCACTCAGTGTTCTTCGAATACGACTCAGACGGCGTGCTCGTACCAACAACAAAAACCGGGAACGCGTACTACAACGAGAAAGACACCACCACGAACGCCGACGGCCCGCACAACACCACAGCACACTACAACGACACCGCAGGCAACCAGAACACGTCATTCATCAGCGGCATCGTGGACAACACCCCGCCAACCGCGCCGGAACTGGATGCCCTCCCCCAGTACACTAATACGACCAGCATCACGCTCACGTGGACAGCAGCCTATGACGCGACAACAGGCGTGCGCGACTACGAAATCCAGGCCAGCGTCAACGGCGGAGCGTACGCGCACCTGGCAACAACGACGGGCACGACATACACGCACGCGCCAGTATCCGACAGCAACACGTACTCATACATAGTGCGGGCGTACGACTTCACAAACAACACCAACAACTCAGCGCCAGCCAGCACAATAGTGGACACGCAAGCACCAACAGCGAGCGGCGAAACACCCGCAAACAACTCGTACACGAACAACCCGCTCACCCCCATATACGTGCTCGTGACAGACACTGGATCAGGTGTGAACGAAGGCACGGCCTTCCTTCTCATTAATGGAATAAACGCTGTGAAAACAAGCGCCATTGCAAATGGATATAATGTCTCATACAACTACTCCCAACCACCAACACCATTCCCCGACGGCATGAACGTCAACGTGACGGTCCAAGCGACAGACAACGCAGGCCACGCAATGCCTGCGTACGCATGGTCATTCACAATAGACCTGACCCCGCCAACCGTGCCAGTCCTCGCCGCCCTGCCGGCATTCAACCAGACCGCGTGGCTCTCCTGGACAGCAAGCACTGACGCAGGCAGCGGCCTCCGCGAATACGAAGTGTACAGGAACAACACACTCATAGCCACGATCCCGGGGACGGAGTACTACGACGCAACAGCGCAAGACGCCACCACGTACTCCTACTCAGTGGCTGCAGTCGACAACGCAGGCAACAAAGCGTACTCGAACGAAGAAACCACGACCATCGACCAAAGCCCTCCCACGATCGGAGCGCCGGCAGCGAACGAAACCACGCCCACCAACAAGACAGTCCTGGAAATAACGGCAGCGTACTACGACGCAGCAAGCGGCGTCACCGCATGCTGGTACAACATGACAGGCACTGCAACGCACTCCGGGGCAATGACGCTGAACACGGGAACTGCCAGCGCAGTCACGCCAACACTCGCAGAAGGAACGTACTACGCCAACGTGACGTGCGCAGACGGAGTCGGCCTGTCCAACACGAGCGGCATGATGACGCTCACGATAGACCGGACGCCGCCACTCATAACCTCTCCGGCACCGCCGGCCACGAGCAACGACTCCATCAACATCCTGGTGAACGCCTCGGCAGACGAGGAAGTGACATGCTACTACGATTTGGATGGCAGCGGGAACGTTGCACTGCCAGCCAACGGCACGATCCTCGCGTTCGTGAGCAACGGCTCGCACACGATAATGTATTACTGCTTTGACCAAGCCAACAACCGTGGAATGAGCGGCAAAAACTTCGTCATTGACGACGTGACCCCACCAGCAGCAGTGCAGGGACTGACTGCGACAGGCGGCGCGAACAGCGTTGCCCTCTCGTGGACAGCGAGCGCTGAAGGCGACGTGCTCACGTACCGCGTGTACAGGAACGCGACGGACTTCACGAACACGAGCGAGCAAACCAACATAACAAGCACCACTTCAACGACGTTCACGGACACAGTCACGCCAGGCACGTACTACTACGCCGTAACCGCAGTGGACGTGACAGGCAACGAACTCTTCAACGTGAGCACGGTTTCTGCGACCGCCACGTACCCGGACTCTGACGGGGACGGGTACGCCGACGACGTTGACTGCAACGACGCAGACTCCTCAATACACCCCGGCGCAACAGAAGCATGCAACGGCATCGACGACAACTGCGACGGCACCATTGACGAAGGCTGCGGAGGCGGAGGCGGCGGGGGAAGCGGCGGCGGAAGCAGCTTCACCAGGGTCATCGACTTCATAGGCGACGACAGCCTGGACAACAAAGTCATAGGCATACGAACATACCCCGACGCGTGCGAGAACCTCGACTCCGAAACAGCGCTGTACGCCAAGAACTACTTAGGACCCAGGTACGACGAGGCAGCAACCCTGCAGGCATGCAAGGACTTCTCTGCTGCCAGGGATTATGCGTACGTGCACTCGAAAGGAGAGAGCACGTGGAGCATCAAGATCAAGAACCACCTCACAGAAGGCAGGAGGGTGTTCGTAGCAGACGCGTTCCCAAAGAGCTTCGCGAAGAGCGCTGGTGACGTGCAGTACGACGCCGCGCCAGTCGTGCTGAAGGACGATCCCATCATCGGCTGGGAAACGGACATCGCTTCCGGCGAGCTGTGGAAAGCGCAGATGACTGTCAGAGGGTTCCTGGAAGAGAGCCAGGTCGCCGCGCTCGATGCGCCGGTCGTCCTCATAATCAAGGATGTTGCGCAGCAAGTCCCAGAAGGAGAAGAGCAAGCGCCACTAAGCGTGGAAGTCATTGAAAGCAGCGAGCCGGCTGAAGCCCCTGAAGACACATCTCCAGCCACCGCGTTCGTCTTGTGGGATTCTGGCGACTTCCTGCTGGGGTTGACATTCCTGCTCGCATTCGGGTCGCTGTTCATGCTGTCCGCAGCGAGTGACGCGCACTCCAAGAGAAAGTGGTTCGAGAAGTGAAAAGGAATATAAACCCTCTGCCACACAAAAACGGTGCGTTACTGCTCCTGTAGTATAGTCCGGTCAAGTATATCGGCCTCTCGAGCCGACGACCCGGGTTCAAATCCCGGCGGGAGCACCACAACCCCCAAGTGCATTTATTAATCATAAGCGCGTAGTCCTGCTCATGAATGCCTGGCTTGAGCTCATGAGGCCGATGAACGGCTTGATGGCTGCATTCGCCGTCGTCCTCGGATTCTTCATCGCAACCGGCACTGTCACGGAAAACGCGTTCATCGCGGCAGCAGCAGCCCTCCTCATCTCGTCTGCGGGCATGGCGCTCAACGATTATTACGACCTGCCGATAGACAAGAAGCGGAAGAAGCACCGCCCCCTCCCCTCGAAACGCATAAAGCCGTGGCAAGCCTTCGCAGCCAGCATTGCATTGTTCGCCGCGGGCATTGCAGCATGCTTCGCCGTGAACGTGCTGTGCGGCATCATAGGGTCGTTCACTGCCTTACTGCTCGCGTTGTACGCGATCGACTTGTCGAAAAAGCCGTTGGTCGGCAACGCGATAGTCGCCTGGAGCACCGGCCTGACGATCGTGTTCGGAGAAGCAGCGAGCGGCACGCTCGCATCACCCATCATAATCGTGCTGTTCGCCATGGCGTTCTTCTCCACCATGGGCAGGGAGCTGTACAAAAGCATCGAGGACATGAAGGAAGACAAAGGCGTGAGGAAGACGCTGCCCCTCATACTCGGCAGCAACATGACGCTCGCAGTAGCGGCAGTGTTCGTTCTGCTAGCGATAATCATGAGCCCGCTGCCGTACTGGCTGGGTTTCGGCATTCCCTACCTCGCGGCTGTGGCGGTCGTGGACGCTTACTTCGCGCTCATAGTGTCGAAATCGTTCAAGAAGGAGTACGCATTCTGCGCCAAGCACATGAAGCTCGCGCAGGCACTCGCGCTCGCGGCTTTCGCTGCGGGCACTTTGTGGGGTGTGTGAATGGAAACGCAGTTGGATGACGTTGACCTGAAAATCATCAAAGCCCTCCAGAAGGACGCGAGAGCATCGCTGAGAGACGTGGCGAAAGAGACCGGCGTCGCAGTCGGCACTGTGCAGAACAGGCTGTCGAAGCTCAGGGAGAGCAGCGTGCTGAAGACGTTCAGACCCGTAATAAACTACAACAAGCTAGGGTATGTGATAGACGCGCTCGTCGCGATCCGCATGCACCGCCACAAGCACGAAGAGCTCATAAAAAAGCTGTTGAAGATACCGAACGTGATGGACATATTCGAAGTGACTGGCGACGTCGACCTCATAGTCCGCGTCCAGTTCAAAGACCCTGAAGAGCTGAAGGCATTCCTGCACAAGGACCTCACAGAAGAATTCATCCTGAGCAGCATCACGTACACGGTGCTGACAAAGATTCACAAGAGGGACCTCATCCAATAGCTTTTAAAACCATGGGCTTCGTTTCTTATGCGGAAGTGATTTGCAATGTACGTCGTTGTTGGCGCTGGCACGCTCGGATACCACCTGACCAGGATACTGCTCGAAGAAGAGCACGATGTCGTGGTCATAGAGCAGGATCCTGAAATAGCGAAGGCCATCGGCGACGAGTTGGAGTGCGTCGTGGTGAAAGGCGACGCCACCAAACCGCGCGTCCTCGACGAAGCAGGAGTGAAGGACGCGGACGCGGTCATCGCGCTCACGAGCGAGGACGAAACGAACATGATCGTGTGCATGCTGGCAAAGCAGAAAGGAACGAAAATGGTTGCGTGCAGGCTAAGAGAAACGCACTACGACGACGCAGTGCTCCAGAAACTGTCTCTCGATATAGTGATTTACCCGGAAGCCGCAGCAGCGGGATACATAAGCGAACTCATCACGAAACCGGACGTCATTGACCTGGCATTCATCGAGAGAGGCGAGGCAGAAATCGCGGAAATCGTTGTCCGGCCGACATCTAACCTCGTCGGCAAGAAGCTGGGGGAAATCGACCACCCGAAAGGCACTGCCATCATAGGCATGTACGACGAAGAAGTGCTGCTGCGCAAGGACCCGAACATGCGCATTCGCGAGGGAGACAAGCTAATTGTCTTGGCGAAGACTGGGAAGATGAAAGCCATAAGGCAAATGCTGGGGGTGTGAGCATGGAAGGCAGGATAGAATTCTTCGCGCAGACAAGCAAGTGGGTGGTCGTCAAGAAACTGAGGGTGGACGACACAGTGAAGGACCTGGAGATCGCCAGGTTCCTGGCCAGCGTGCACGAGACAATGGACCGCAAGATGTGGGAGTACATGAGCAGCATCCTGGATGCAGAGAAACTGGACGGGATTGCCGCGGAAGTGGCGGGCGCGGTGAAGGGCAAGAAAGGCTTCGAAGTGAAGGGGCGCGTCGGAGAAGAAAAGATCAACGAAGCGCTGGCGCGGCTGAAGAGCCCGAAAACAACTGCGGCGATAAAGGAGCTGGCTCCAACCAAGACCGCTGTCGAGCTGGGGAAAGCATACGTTTTCAGGAGGGTTCTGGAGTTCATGGGATTCCCCATCGAAGTGGACGCGAAGCTCGTGGAGAAGGTGCAGGGCGAATTACGCGATGCAGGGGCGTGAGCGAATGAATGTGAAAGAAGCAGTTGAGTGGAGGAGGAGCATCCGCAAGTTCAAAGAGGATCCAGTGCCGGAAGAGCTGTTGCGGGAAGCTATTGACGCTGCCCGCCTGGCGCCGTCAGGGAACAACGCCCAGCCAGCACGCTTCATCGTGGTGGCGAGCGCTGAAGCGAAGGAGAAGCTGCGCGGCGTATTCTTTCAGGACTTCGTGCTTGACGCGCCGGCAATTATTGTCTGCTACGCTGACCCTTCTGCTTACCCTGAGAGGAAGAAAGTGAAGGGCATGGACATGACGAGCGAGCAGCGCGCGCTGAGGGATGTTTCGATTGCGAGCGCGTTCCTGGTTCTGCGCGCCACCGAGCTGGGGCTCGGAACCGCTTTCATCGGGTGGATGGACAAGGAAGCAGTCAAACCATTGCTCGGCATACCAGCGCAGTGCATGGTGCCGTTCGTCGTGCTCGTTGGCTATGCTGCTGAGAAGCCTGGGGGGCATGACCGGCTGCCTTTGGACGACATCATGCGAGTAAAGTAAAGGGTTTTTATTCACGCGCAACCACAACTGGTTTGCGTGGGGCTGTAGGGTAGCCTGGCATCCTTCGGGCTTTGGGACAACCAGCGAACGCGTCTTGTTGGTTGCGGAAAAGCCTGCGACCTGAGTTCAAATCTCAGCAGCCCCATTACAGCCTTTTTCCGCTTTTAGAGCGGAAAAATCCTGGGGAAATATAACGTTGCTCGCTCTGCAAGCAAGCACTTGCTTCGCTTGCGCTCGCTGTTTCTGGGCGCGGTCTTTTAATAGTTTAGTTTGGCTAGTATACGGCGCAGGGGTACCAAAGCTCGGCTAAATGGGCAGGACTTAAGATCCTGTGGTTTAGTGCCTTCGTGGGTTCGAATCCCTCCCCCTGCACTTTCATCT
Organism: Candidatus Iainarchaeum sp.; assembly: GCA_016939415.1. GTDB lineage: Archaea > B1Sed10-29 > B1Sed10-29 > WALL01 > WALL01 > JAFGGZ01. The sequence continues at coordinate 7,567 of JAFGGZ010000050.1, forward strand.
GGTCTGAGTGCAGACCGGAGGCTAGGATCTCAGTTTGGGGCTGAGTGCAGGGGAAGGAAGCACCGCCCTGGCCTGAGGGTAGGCAGCCGTTCGGGAATTCTTAAATAGTCCGGAGCCCTAATCGGCTTCAGGTGTACTCTTTTGTCTAAGGAAGCAGCCAAGCAACGGGTCCAGGCGCTGGTCGAGAAGTTCCAGCGGGTAAGCGATGATGGCAAGCTTAAGAGCTATTCCGAGGAGCGCACCAAGAACGAGTTCATAGAGCCGCTTTTTGAGGCGTTGGGCTGGGACATGCGCAACGAGCGCACCGAAGAAGAGGTCATAAAGGAACAGCGCGTGCTCCGCGGCCGTGCGGATTACGCCTTCCGCCTTGGCGGTGTCATCCGCTTCTTCGTAGAGGCGAAGGGCGTGAAAGTGGACCTTGGGAACCCAGAGTTCGCGAAACAGGCTATCGCATACGGGTTTAACAAGGGCGTTACCTGGGCGGTGCTCACGGACTTCGAGGGATTGAAGGTATTCAACTGCGAGTGGAACGAAACAAACATCTGGCGCAACCAGGTGTTTGAACTGCGCTACACCCAATATCTTGACGAGTTCGACAAGCTCTGGCACCTCAGCAAGGAGGGCTTTGAACGGAACTCGCTCGTTGACTACGCGACCACCGTCGGCAAAAGGACGCCCCGCAAAAGCGTCTCCGAATTGCTGCTCACCGAACTGCTAATCTGGCGCGAGGCGCTCTCCAAGGACATAAAGAAGGCGCACCCGGACAGGTACTCACAGGAGGAAATCGACGAGATAGTCCAGCGTTTGATTGACAGGCTCATATTCATCCGTGCCTGCGAGGACAGGCAGATAGAGGGCAACAAGCTGAAGGAGGCTGTGAATGCGCACCGTGAGAAGGGCAGGAGCCTTTCCCGCGAGCTGAAGGAGATCTTCTCCTACTATCGCGAGGGCTACGACAGCAAGCTTTTCGGCCGCACCGCGGACGAGGAGCACGAAGCCGACAAGGTCGCGATAAGCGACCACGTGCTGGACGGCGTCATCAACACACTGTACGACTCAAAGGACGGGAACGTTAGGTATGACTTCGCGTTGATCGATTCTGACGTGCTCGGCAATGTTTACGAGCAGTACCTCGGCACTGTCCTGCAAACCACTGCCAAAAGAGCGAAGCTCACCGAGGGAAAGTCCCATCGCAAGGCGCAGGGCATCTACTACACACCCACCTACATCGTGGACTACATCGTCAAGAACACACTGGGCGAGCTCATCAAGAAGAAGAAGCCTGCGGACGTGGACAAAATCCGCGTACTTGACCCCGCGTGTGGCTCGGGCTCCTTCCTCATCAAGGCTTTCGACGTGCTGGATGACTACTACGCCAAGAACGACAAGAGTTATGCCCAGTCCAAGCTCGGCGGCGACGGCGCCCGCATAACGAAGAAAATCGAGATCCTCAAGAACAACATCTACGGTGTTGATTTGGATGAGAAGGCCGTTGAAATCGCGCAGCTGAACCTTTTGTTGAAGATGGCAGAGAAGCGGCACCTCCTCCCCTCGTTGGAGGGCAGCATCAAGAACGGCAACTCCCTCATCGACGACCCTGCGGTAGCCGAGGACAAGGCCTTCGACTGGAACAAGCAGTTCGAGGACGTGATGAAGGAAGGCGGGTTCGACGTGGTGATTGGAAATCCACCCTATATCCGTATCCAAACGTTAAACAAACCAGATGTCGATTACTTCAATAGAAATTACGAAACGCCGACCAAAAACTACGATATCTACATCTTGTTTATTGAAAAAGCGTTTAAATTGCTGAAGAACGGCGGGGTTATGGGCTTTATTCTCCCACACAAGTTCTTCCAAGGCGAGATGGGAGAGAAGTTGAGATATTTCATACGCAAAAATAACGCGTTATACAAGATAGTTGATTTTGGTACTAATCAAGTATTCGAAGATGCATCCACTTACACATGCCTGTTATTCTTGAGTAAATCACAAAATAAAACGTTCTTGTACAAAAAGTTTGAGCTCGGGGATAATTTCAGGAAGTTATATGACCTCAAGTTCGATTCTATCGCTGCAAATCGCCTTCAGGAATCTATGTGGAATTTTAGTAATGAACGAATACAGAACATCCTCCTTAAAATTAAATCGGCTCCGGATAATTTCCCAATCATAACGAAAAAGATTTTCAAAGGATCATCAACCGGCGATGATAGCATATTCCTTCTTGAGCCATATGGCGAAACTAAAGATACCTACATAGTATTGTCCAAAAAATTGGGTGAAAAAGTTGAATTAGAGAAAGACTTATTGAAGCCCTTTGTTTATGGTGAGGATATACGGCGATATTCGCCCATAGCCCATAAAAAACTGCTTTTATTCCCTTACCAACATGTAAACAGAAAAATACAACTCATCCCAGCGAATATCCTAAGGAGCAAATACCCTCATGCGTGGGAGTATCTATTGAAAGTGAAGAACGACCTTTCTAAACGAAAGATAGACACTACTGACGAAGACTTCTATAAGTATTCAGCCGGCCGAAGTTTGGCAGAGTATCAGCAACCTAAAATTATGATACCGGACATGCTAGTCGACAACAGAATTAGCTATGATGTCAAAGGAGAGTTTTATCACGGACCCGCAATACATAGCATTGTCTTTAACGAACGCGGTCTTAAACTTCACTCCAACTTTTATCTAGGGATTTTGAATTCGAAACTCTTCTGGTTTTTCATATCACATACTAGCACAGCATTGAGAGGAAATGCATATAGACTCACGCCTGAATTCGTTGATAAGTTTTGTTTCCCGTCAATAGACCATATGCAAACCAAACATCGGGGTATATACGAAAAATTGCTCGTCCTCGTAAAAGATATACTAAATCAGAGTACTACCTTAAGCAAGCTCGGCGACAAGCAGACGGATGAGCGGAAGCATTTGGAGAGCGAAATCGCCGAGACCGACAAAAAGATTGACAAGCTCGTCTATGAACTGTATGGCCTGACCGATGATGAGATCAAAGTCGTCGAGAACGCGATGAAATAATCCTCGGGAGTTGTTGATTCAATCAGATAAGGGGGTGCTAATTAGTTTGGCTTTTTTCGAACGCAAAACGAGGTTCTGGCGGCCAGTGATAGCGTTTCAATTGGAATCGGTTGACTCGAAAAATATAGCTCTAGAGCCGTTTCAACTCCTGATTGGTCCAGTTCAATCGTATTGATTGAATTGGTTGAAACAAAGCCCGTTTTGCGCTTTGACGGCGTCTCCGGTGCAGAGCTTATAAATGCCAATAGCTACACTCTGGTGCGTGGAAGGGAAGCAAGCGGGCGTCTGCACTCAGGGCAGGCCTGGGGTTGCTCCCCCTGCACTCATGCGCAATAGGAATTA
>JAFGGZ010000004.1 GCA_016939415.1 Candidatus Iainarchaeum sp.
ATTGGTTTGATGCCGAGCTTGTTGAGTGCTGCGGCGGCGAGTTCCGTGATTGTTTCGCCTTTCTTTGCGACTGTGGAGTCGCTCATGACTTTGATCGAGCCACCGTCGATGCGGGCATTGATCCCTGCTGACTTGAGGTCTCCGAGTGCGGGGCCTGGTGGCAGTCCTGTATCTCCTTTTGGCACTATCAAGTCGAATGGGGCTTCCTGTCCGACTTTTGCTGGTGCCTTGCTCCTGCTTTGCTTGAGTGTCTTGAACAGCTTGAAGCCGCTCATTTCTGTGAACAGCACTGCTATGGGTCCTGTCAGGTTTGTTTCGAGTTCGTTTTTGCCTGCTGCTTTCATGGCGCGTTTGAGCAGGTTTATTTTTGTGACGCGTACGACCGCCTTGCCCCTGAGCTTTTTCCTGATCTCCTGGAATTGCGGTGCGGGCAGGGATTTGATGGATGCTATTGCTACTACTGGGTATTTCTGCAGGAACTCTGTGAGCTCTTTTACTTCTTTGACTTTGGTTTCTCTTGCCATTGCTCTCATCCCTTTGCGAACTCGTCGATTGTTATCGCGGGCCCCATGGTCGTTTTTATGACGACGTTTTTGATGTTCTGGTCGTGTTGCGGCAGCTTGTCCTCGACTGCTTTGATGATTGCTTGTGCGTTGGCGAAGAGGTCGTCGTCATTCATTTCTTCTGTGCCTATGGGTGCGTGCACGACTGGCATGTTCTTGCCTTTTGTGCGGATTGCGACCGAGCCTTTGAGTTTTTTTATTATCGGTGCGGGGTCTGCGCCTGGCGGTATCGGTTTCGGCATCTTTCCTTGCGGGCCGAGAACCTGGCCTAGGTGTTTTCCTACCGCTGCCATGAGCGAGACTTCTGCTATGAATGCGTCGTAGTCCCTGGCGATCTTTTTGACTTCTTTCTTGTTCTTGCCGAGTTTTTCCATTTCATCTGCTCGTATGACCTTGTCTGCGGCGTTTTTGGCTTTGAGCGCGAGTTCTTCGTTTGCTATAACCGCGACCTTGTTTTCTTTGCCTCGTCCTTTCGGGAGTGAGACTTCGAGGTTTAGCCTGTTCTGTGCTTTTGAGAAGTCTATTCCCTTGAAGTTTATGGCGAGTTCCACGGTCTGTTTGAACTTGCGTTTCTTCGTGCTTTCCTTTGCTTTTTTGATGCCTTCTTTGAGTTTCATGCGGTGTTCACCTCCCGCTCCTTTTCAGGGGCGGTGTTGCGGTTACTTTTTCTTTGTTTTGGCTGCTGGTGCCGCCGCTGTTTTTTCTGGCGTCGCCGCGGCTTCGGTTGCGGGTGCTGCTGCGGCTGCTGCTTTGGCTGCGGCTCCTGCGGCTTTGGCTTCTGCTTTTGCTTTGGCCATTCCTTCGGATATCCTCTGGTTTTTCTTTATGTATTCGCTCATGTTGATATCGCGCTTTGTCTTGCCTTCTATGATGTCGTCGTACTGTCCTGCGGCGACTTCTTTCTGCACTTCCCTCGGGTCCTTGTCCTCAACTGTGATGCCGAGGCTTACTGCAGAGCCGAGGACTTCTCTGAGCGCCGTTTTTATTTCGTACGCGAGCATGTTGTCTTGTTTCATGCGGGCGACTTTGATCGCGACTTCGATGGGGATGTCCCCTGCTTTTTGCTCTTTTTGTTTTCCCGACCCTGTCTTGATGCCTCCTTCTTTTTTGAGGAGGGCGGTTGCTGGAGGAGAGCCGACTTCTATGCGGAAGTCTTTTGTGGCTGAGTCGACTATGACTTTGACAGGGACCTGCATCCCTTTGAAGTCCTTGGTCTTTTCGTTGATGGCGGCGACTACTTTCCCGACGTTGATGCCGAGGGGGGCTATGCCGGGGCCTAGGGGCGGTCCTGCGGTTGCTTTTCCGCCTTCTACGAGTGCTTCTACGATTGATTCAGGCATGTTATTCACCTATGAATATGATTAATATCCTACGTTCCTCAGAGCTTTGCCAGCGCAGCAGGAGGCAAATGACTCCAAGCAGAAGCAGTTCTTTATCCTGGACGTTGACTGCGTCAACGTCGTTTTTAATGCGTAACGCGGTTATTCTGCACCCCGGGGTTTAAAAAGGTTACGGGGGGGCGCTGGTTCTGGTTTGTTTGCGCAAGAGCTGAGCAACCGATCATCCTCATCGGAGTTTATCTATGTGGTATTGGATGCGCTTGATTTCGGCTTCCCTGAACGCAAGCTCCTGCTTCAAGGGGTAAGCCTCCACGCTTAGCTGGTGATTATCCGACCGGCCCTCGCTTGTGGATAACCCAAGGATGTTTTCGAACAACCTCTTCTGGCTGGAGAACCACTGTCGCTTCCCCCGCTCAAGGAAAGATGCGTGCCTCAACTCCAGTTTCGCGCCTTTCAGCAAGGACTCAACACTCATCTTCTTCAGCCGGCCGTTCGCCAGCTCGACCAAGAGCCAGCGGACTTCTGCGTGGCTTGCCATGATCTTTTCCAGTGCCTGGATTCTCGTGCTCCGGAAGAATCGCATTCTCGGGACTGATGCCATCAGCTTGTCCGTCCTGTTCACGACGCGCTCTACGTCTCTCTTATCGCTCACGAGGCGTTCAGGGATCCTGCGCTCCATTATTCCCACCGGTTGATTTATCCGCGCCGCGTTTTAAAAGCTTGCCGCTAGTCCTTTGCGTAACAACAGGGTTTTCACACCTTGGCTTTGGTGATGACGCGGATGCTGGCAGCGTCCATCGTTACTGGGATGGGCACTGTCGCCTCGACTAGTTCCAACGTGATCTTGTCCTTCGCATCGTCAACGCGAATGACTTTCGCCTTCTCGCCCTTGAACGGCCCGGCGGTCAGTTCCACGAGATCGCCCTTGTTGATGTCCACTGTCAGCGATTTCTCCTCAAAGAAGTGCTGCACTTCAGTCAGGTCAATGCCGCCAGGCACGATCCCTTTCAGGTGCGGGACGTTGTAGCACAAGGTCTTTACTTCGGCCTCGTTCTCGGCCTCCAGGAAGATGTAGCCGCGCACGTTATCTACTACAGTGAGCGAGTACACGTGGTGATGCTCTTTCTCCTGCTTGGAACGCAGGAGCTCGGCCACAATCCGTTCCTGGCCGACAGTCGTCCGCACGCTGAAAATCATTCAAACACCTATCCCGAGAAAGTCGAAGACGACTGTGATGAGCGTGCCGATGACGCCGATAATAATCATGCCGAGGCCGGTCACCTTCGCTATCATGATGAACTCGTCCTTCCGCGGCTTGCGCGTCAGCTTCAGGACGCGCATGGCGTCTTCAACAAAGCTCATTCAAGTTCACTCCACATAATCCACTTCAAGGTCGACGTCCCCGGACTCGCCGCCCTCAGGCGTGCGTCGGTCATCCAAGTATGGGAACCTGCCGCCGGCAATCAGTACCATGGCCTGCAACCTGTTCTTCTTCATCTCGTCGCTGATCATGGCGCCCCAAATGATGTGAGCGTTGCCGTGGATTTTTGACGCGACTGCCTCAACGATCATCTCTGCCTCGCGCAGGCTCATGTCCGCTCCGCCGGAAACGTTCACGAGAGCCCGAGTCGATTCGGACACGTCAATGTCGAGCAGCGGCGAGTTCAGGGCATCTTCGACAGCTTCCAGCGCCCGGCCTTCGGAGTCACCTTCGATCTCGGACTCGCCCAAGCCTATCATGGCAGCGCCGCCATTGCTCAGCACGGCACGCACGTCAGCGAAGTCCAGGTTCACGAGTCCCGGCTTTGTGATCAGTTCTGTGATGCCTTTAACCGCGTTCACGAGAATTTCGTCAGCGACCTTGAACGCGGCGTTGATGGGCAGGTCGGGCACGATCTCGAGCAGCTTGTCGTTCGGGATGACTATGACGGTGTCGCACTCCTTGCGCAGGCGCTTCAGCCCGCCGAGCGCGTTCTCCATGCGGCGCTTCCCTTCAACGCTGAACGGCAGCGTAACCACGCCGATGGTGAGCGCTCCCATCTCCTTCGCGACTTGGGCGATTATGGGCGCGCTTCCTGTTCCCGTGCCTCCTCCCAACCCGCAGGTGATGAATACCAGGTCCGACCCGGTCAGCATGCTGCCTATGTCCTCGATGCTCTCTTTGGCAGCGGCTTCTCCCAAGTCCGGGTCACTGCCGGCTCCCAGGCCGCGCGTGACGCCCTTGCCCAGCAAGAGCTTTTTGGATGCGGGAGTTATCAGCAAGTGCTGCGCGTCAGTGTTCATTGCTATGACGTTAGCTCCTTCAACGCCGACCTCCACCATCCTCATCATTGTGTTGTTTCCAGAACCTCCTGTGCCCACGACCATGATGCGGGCCTGCGACTCCGATAGAATGTCGCTGAGTTCCTTGTCGGTCTTGGCGCTCTTGGTCTTCTTCATTCTGGTCTTAGCGATCCTTGTTTTGGCTTTCTTCGCAGCCTTCTTGACAATGCTCTTCAAGAAAAATCACCCTGCCTACCTTTGATTGGAGACAATAAGTCGTGCTACTATTGTGCTAACTCATGTTTAAATACCTTATTGCGTCGGGTTTAAAAACAACAACGCCGTTCTAAAACCTGGTGAGGAATTGATGGTCCACGATGTCGAGCGCACTGCATCCCTGATACAGCGGCTTGAGGTACAGGGCGCCAGGAACATAGCCCTCTCGGGCGTGAAAGCCCTCGGCGATGCAGCCAGGAAGTCCAAAGCAAAGACACTCAAAGACTTCATCAAGGAACTTGAGCGCAACGCAGACATGCTATCTAAAGCACGCGTCACCGAGCCGGCCCTGAGAAACGGTCTTGAAGAAGCAGTCCTGGCCGCTAGGTGCGCAGGCGATGTCAGGGCTGCGAAAGCGAATGTTGCGGCCTCCACTAAGGAGTATGCTGGGCGGCTGTCCAAGGCATTCGACCGCGTCATAGACATCGGCGTGCACCGCATCCGGGACGGTGATGTCATCCTCACGCACTGTCACTCATCTACTGTCACGAACCTGCTCAAGGCAGCGCACAAGCAGGGCAAGCGCATAAAGGTGTTCTGTACTGAGACGCGCCCCAAGTACCAGGGCCGGATCACTGCAAAGGAATTGACTGCAGCAGGCATCCCCACCACAATGATTGTCGACTCATGCGCTCGCACTGTGATGAATGACGTGGATCTCGTGCTTCTCGGCGCTGATGCATTCACTTCTGATGGCTTCCTCGTCAACAAGGTCGGTACGTCGCAAATAGCGCTGGTCGCGAAGGAAGCGCGCACGATGCTGGCTTGCGCGTGCGAGACCATGAAGTTCGACCCGCTCACACTTGCTGGCTCATGGGAGCCCATTGAGGAGCGCAGCGTGAAAGAGGTTTGGGACAAGCCTCCGAAGAAGCTGAAGATATTCAACCCTGCTTTTGACTTGACGCCGCCACACCTCTTGGGCTTCGTTATCACGGAGCTCGGCGTCATAAGCCCGTTTGAGGTTGGCCACATACTCCGCGAGCGCCAGGATGCCGTTAAGAAGAGGTGGGAGCAGTGATCGACGTCCGCACGATAAGGATGTCGGCGGGCGAGGCGGAGGGCGTTGCGGTACAGTTATCACGGCCGTTGCTCGTAATCAAGGCGCCGAAAGGCGTGCTGGCGTGCGGGTACCTCAATAAGGATGCTTTGGACAAGTTCGGTGACGTTGCTGCGATCGTGACAGGAGTGAGTTCTTTCGATGACATGCTGGCTGCGGAAGTCGCGTGGGCCAGCGCTGCAGCACGGGTTGCTGGCGTGCGCCAGGGAATGAGGGGCGGTGAAGCGCTGGAGTTGATGTTCTGATGGAGCGCAAGTTCAAGGCAAGGTGCATTGACCTGGAGACTGCCGGAGTCAACATAATCGTCCTAAACAAGCGGGATGCCGAGGATATGGATCTCAATGCCATGGACCGGGTCGGCGTCTCTGTCAATGACAATGAAGTCATGTGCGTGGTTGACTTAACTGACACGTTCGTGCCGCCGGGCACTGTGGGCTTCTTTGAGGAGGCGTACACGCAGGTGAATGCATGTGACGATGATATCGTGTCGTTGCGGCCGAAGGACAAGCCCCAATCAATACAGTTCATAAAGCAGAAGTTAAACGGCGCGACCCACACGGACGCTGAGATACATGAGATCATCGATGACCTGATGAAGGAGGAGCTCACTGACGTCGAGCTCACGGCCTGGATCTCCAGCATCTACATCCGCGGGCTGTCGAAGGAAGAGACTGTTTCGCTCACGAAATCCATTGTTGATTCCGGGGACACGCTGAACCTGCACGCGAATGCCGTGTTCGACAAGCACTGCATCGGAGGCGTTGCCGGCAACAGGACCACCATGCTCGTGGTGCCTATCATTGCAGCGGCTGGCCTCACCATACCAAAGACGTCCTCGCGCGCCATCACGAGCCCGGCAGGCACTGCCGACTCCATGGAAGTGTTGGCGCCGGTGTCGCTGGGAAAGGACGACATCGAATCCATTGTGAACCGCGTCAAGGCATGCATCGTTTGGGGCGGCGCAGTCAACCTTGCTGCGGCAGACGACAAGCTCATTCGCATCCGCCATCCCCTGTCGCTGGACCCGCGTGGCATGCTACTCGCATCCATTCTCGCGAAGAAGAAAGCTGTCGGAGCGAATCATGTCATCATAGACATCCCAGTGGGTGAGGGAGCGAAGATAAAGACGCGGAAGGAGGCTGAGGAGCTGGCGAGGCACTTCAACGATCTCGGGGATAGTCTCGGCATGAACATCCACTCTCTGCTCACTAACGGAGATCATCCGATCGGCGCTGCTGTCGGCCCGGCCATAGAAGCGAGGGAGGTCATGCGCATCCTGAAGGGCGAGAAGGTCTCTCCCGAGCTCAGGGAGAAGTCTCTCCAGCTCGCGGGCATACTGCTTGAGCTTGGGGGAGTTGTTGGGGAGGGGAAGGGCCGCGATGCTGCAATGTCTTTGGTAGACTCCGGGAAGGTATTAGAGAAGATGAAGCAGATCATCGGGGCGCAGGGCGGCGATCCCGAGCTAAGGATCGAGGACATAATCATCGGCCCGCACTCAGAGACAGTTAAGTCCGAGGTCAGCGGCCGCATCGAGCATATCGACAACCAAGGCATCTCTTCCGTAGTGCGTAATGCCGGCGCGCCTGTAGACAAGGCTGCTGGAATGTACTTGCATGTCGAGGAAGGCGATAAGGTTGATGTCGGCGACCCGTTGTTCACCGTGTACGCCCGCAGCGAGCGCAAGGTTGACCAGGCTGTCGAGGTCTACAATGAGCGGAAGCCCGTCCGCATGAGTCGGATTATATTGGAGGCGCTGCACTGATGTCCGTGCTGTCAGACAAGGCTATAAAAGCGTTCATGAAGAGCGGTGACATACGCGTGAAGCCGTTCAAGCCCAGTCAGGTCGGTCCTGGCAGCGTTGACCTGCACTTGGGCGATGAGTTCCGCGTCTTCTCGAGGGAGGGCTATACCCTGCACGCTAACGAGAAGACGGATTACAAGAAGCATTCCAAGCTCATCCGCGTCAAGCGCGGCCAGTCCTTGCTCGTGCAGCCCGGCGAGCTTGTGCACGGCATAACAAAGGAGTCTCTCGAGCTTTCGCCGCGGGTTTGCGGCTGGCTTGAGGGGCGCAGCAGCCTGGCGAGGCTCGGGTTGGCTATTCACGTGACTGCGGGATTCGTGCAGCCGGGCGCTAAGGGTCAGCAGGTGCTTGAGATAAGCAATCTCTCGAAGTCTCCTATCGCGCTTTATCCGGGGACGCGCGTGTGCCAGATCGTGTTCGAGGACATGCTCATGCCGAGCGGGGGTTACCGCGGCCGCTTCTATGGGCAGCGAACCCCATGATTTATATTCCTCGCGCCACTAACTTTCAGCACGGCTTTTTGCTTTTGTTATCCAGGAGAGTGATGAATTGAGAGAGATACGTTTTCACGGTAGGGGAGGGCAAGGCGCCGTGACCGCGGCAGAGGCCTTGTCCGTTGCCGCGTTCAAGGACGGGAAGTATTCCCAGGCTTTCGGCGCTTTCGGTCCTGAGAGGAGGGGTGCGCCGGTCATGAGCTTCTGCAGGATTGATGACAAGCTCATCCGCTTGCGCCAGCAGGTATACGAGCCTGACGTCGTCGTTGTCTTGGATCCTTCGCTGCTCAACGTTGTCAATGTATATGACGGACTGAAGAAAGGAGGGTCTGTTGTGTTCAACAACAACTGTGCGGTCGCAAACGCTCCCGGGGGGGTGCGGGTATTCGTCGTGGATGCCACGAAGATCGCGAAAGATGTTCTCGGTAGGCCGATAGTCAACACGGCGATGCTCGGAGCGTATGTCAAGGCTACCGGCGACGTGAACGTGGAAAGCCTCATAGCTTCGATAAAGGAGCGCTTCCCAGGCAAGCTCGGTGAGAAGAACGAGGCTGCGATCCGCAGGGCTTACGAGGAAACGAAGGAGGTGCGCTGAATGCCGGGGGGGATTGTTTACGAAGCGGGAAATTCCAAGGAGTACAAGACCGGATCATGGCGCAGCTCAAAGCCATCGGTAGACAAGGCGAAGTGCATCAAGTGCGGCCAGTGTGCGATGTACTGTCCTGAAGGGTGTATCAAGATCACTGAGTCCGGCGCTGAAGTCGATTACGACTACTGCAAGGGCTGCCTCATCTGCATGGTCCAATGTCCTGTGAAAGCGATAGCAGAGAAGGAGGAGTGCTGATGACGAAGAAGATAATGGAGGGCTCGCACGCAGTCGCGGAGGCTGTGAAGCTTGTCGATCCCGAGGTGCTGGCCATGTATCCGATCACGCCGAGCACTCACATTCCTGAGCGGCTCAGTGAAATGAAGGCTGATGGAGAGATCTCCGGCGAGTTCATCCCCGTAGAATCCGAGTTCTCCGCCCTCAGCGCTTGCGTGGGCGCGACTGCCACGGGCGTGCGGTCGTACACTGCCACGTCCTCGCAGGGGCTGGCGCTCATGCACGAAGTGATTTTCGCCGCTGCAGGCATGCGCCTGCCGGTCGTCATCACTGTCGCCAACAGGGCTTTGAGCGCTCCGCTCAACATATTCAATGATTGGCAGGACAGTGTAAGCGAGCGGGACTCGGGTTGGGTGCAGGTATACGCTGAGAGCAATCAGGAGGCTCATGACAATCTCATCCAGTCGTATAGGATTGCAGAGGATGTTCTCTTGCCTGTGATGAACTGCATGGATGGGTTTTACCTAACGCACACCTACGAGCCTGTTGATTTGATTGATGACTTGGGCAGTTACCTGCCGCCGTACAAGCCGAAGCATGCTTACCTCGATCCGGAGCGTCCGATCACTCAGGGGGCGTGGGCGCTTGCGAACGAGTACTACGCTCTGCGCAAGGAGCTTAACGATGTGGTGAATGCTTCGCTCGGCGCAGTGAAGAAGGCGCACGATGAGTTCGCAGCGAAGTTCGGGCGAGCGTATGGCAACGGCCTGATCGAGGAGTACAAGAATGACAGGGGCGTCGCCATAGTATCCATGGGCAGCTTGTGCGGCACCATAAAGGATGTTGTTGATTCGAGGGATGATGCGGGTTTGGTGCGGGTGCGCTGCTACAGGCCATTCCCGAAGACGGATCTGAAGAAGGCTCTCGAGGGCAAGGAGCGCGTGATCATCATAGAGAAAGATGTTGCGCTTGGCTTGAATTCGGGCGCTCTGTATTCTGATGTCCGTGACGCGCTGTACGGCAGTGGCGTCAAGGTTTTTGACGCGATCGTGGGCTTGGGCGGGAAGGACGTGCCTATGCAGGACCTGAACGAGATCATCAACCGCCTCAAGTCGTCTGGCAAGGACACTGAAACGATTTGGTTGGGGGTGGACTGAATGGGTTATAAGTATATCGCTCCTGGCCACAGGAGTTGCGCGGGCTGCGGTGAGATTCTTGGCCTTAGACAGATAATGGATGTGATGGGCAAGAACACAGTCATCTGCCACGCGACCGGCTGCATGGAGGTCACTTCAACGCCTTACCCGCAGACGTCGTGGAAAGTGCCGTGGATCCATGTCCTGTTCGAGAACGCTGCTGCAGTCGCTTCTGGCGTTGCAGAGGCTCTGAAGAAGCAGGGGAAAGATGATGTCCAGGTGGTCGCTATCGGCGGTGATGGAGCCATGTTCGACATAGGCTTCCAGGCGATCAGCGGCGCTCTCGAGCGCGGCCACAACATGTGGGTGATCGTGACTGATAACGAGGCGTACATGAACACGGGCATCCAGAGGTCGAGTGGTACCCCGATGTTCGCGGCGACGACCACTTCGCCTGCTGGCAAGGTGATCTCCGGGAAGCAGCAGTGGAAGAAGAACCTGATCGACATAGCTGTTGCGCACGGCATTCCTTATGCAGCGACGGCGAGTATCGCTTTCCCTCAGGACCTGAAGATGAAGATCGAGAAGGGCAAAGCCATTAAGGGCCCGAAGGTGCTGCAGATCCACGTGCCATGCCCGATCGGGTGGGGGTTTGACTCTTCGCAGACTGTGCAGGTCGCCAAGATGGCTGTGGATAGCGGGCTCTGGGCGTTGTTCGAAGTGGAGGACGGCAAGTACAAGATGACGTACAAGCCAGCGGAGCTCAAGCCTGTTTCGGATTACTTGAAGGCGCAGAAGCGCTTCAAGCATATGTCTGAGGAGCAGGTGGCTGAGTTCCAGCGCATCTCCAGGGAACAGTATGAATCGCTGCTCAAGAAATCCGGGTGAGGGATAGACTCCCTCATTTTCCTATTTCTACCAGGGTCTGCTTTCGCAGGTCCACCAGTCTCCTGGTTGATTCCCTGATGCGTTCGATGTCTTTTGACGAGAACGCTGTTTCGAGTGATACGACTCCGAGATCCTGTTTTGTGAGTAGTAAGTTAAGCTTCGAGACTTCTGCTCCGCTTTCCCTCTTTTTTGCTGCCTCTTCTTTCGTTGTGCTGAGATCTGCTTCTATGATTGACACGAAGTCGTTTCTCGCATTGTCCCACACCAGGTCGAGTTCAGGGTCTTCCGCGTTCTCCAGGTTCGTTTCCAGCTCTTCTAGTTTGTCGAGCAGCACGTCTTCTGCGGGTTCAGGGGCTTCGATCTGCAGGCTTTTTGGTTTTGCTTTCTCCATCTGGGTGCGGAGGGCTTTCAGCTTGTCTTCCACGCTCGGCTCCGGCTTTTCCTCGAATGCCTTTGCCTGTGGCTTCTGGGCTGGCCGCTCGATCCGCGGCAGCGGTTTAAGCGGGGCTTTGTGGGAGGGCATGCGCTGGAGTTGTGTTTCGAACTCCTCGCGTGTTAGCATGGCCGTGACTGCTTTGCGCACGAGTTCCTTGAGTTGTTCATCAAAGTCGCTTAGGTTTACCTGTCTCTCTGCCAGTTCTGCTTCCTGTTGCCTCAGCTGCTCTATCCTGTCCGTGAGGGCTTCGATGCGTTGGGTGAGGTCTTCAACCTGCCTTCGCGAGTCGACTTGTCGTAGTTGTGTTGACAGGTCTGTCATTTCCTTGCGCATCTCTTGGATGCTCTTCCGGTTTTCCTTGTTGCGTTCGCTCCACTCCTTGAGCTCTTCCTGGAGTCCGTTAATCGAGCTGCCGAGCTGGTCCATATTCACTTTTTCCTTTCCGAGCGATGAGTATATGCTGTCGAATTCAGTGTGGTACGCGCCGAGCCTTTGCTTCAGGTTCTGCATCCTGCTTATGTCGTCGGTTATGCTCGAAAGCGTGTCCTTGAGGGAGTTTATGTCCTTCCTGAATCCTAGGGAGACGTCTGTCTTCTTGCTTAGTTCGTCCAGGCGTTTTGTTATGATCCTGACTTCGGACTGGTTCTGCTTTGCCTCGCTGTGCCAGGCGTCGAGTTCCTGCTTCATTCCCGAGAAGAACTCCTTGTCGTACTTCTCAAGCATCGTCTGGATCTCGCCGTACTTGCCTGCTTCTTTGGCGACTTCGGAGACGCGCTCCTTGAGCGCTTCTATCTCCCTGCCCTGCTCCTCGACCGGCAGCTTTTTCACTTCCTGCAGCCTTTGCCTGAGCTCGCTTATCTGGTTCACGCTTGCGCTTACCTGCTCTTCGATGCCTTTCAGTTCTTTGCCCAACGCCTTCAGGTACTCTATTTCGCTGGTAACGCCGTGGACCTGCCTGCGGAGTTCGTCAATTTCCGTCCTGACTTCCTCTTTTGTGCGGCCTGTTGCCTGGCTGAGTTCTTCCACCTTGCTTTTCACTGTTCCCATGCCTTCGACGTCTTGCAGCTCACTCTTCATGTGAGTCATTTCCGAGACCAGCTGCTTTTCGGTTATGTCTTCCTTGGATGCCAGAAGGTCCACGCGCTTCAGCGAGTCTTCCAAGCGGTTCGTCTTCAGGCTTATGCTCGTGATCTCTTCCTTCAGCTTGTTTATCTCGTCCTCGACGTGCGGTGATACGACAGTCGTCTCGACCTTATTTTCGAGTGCCATGATGCGCTGGTTGAGCTGGTCGAATCCCCCGATGTTCCGTGATAATTCAGTGAAACGCTGCTTGACCGCATCCAATTCTTCGCGTATCTGGTCGTCGGACATGCCGGACACTGCCTCAAGCTGGTATATCTCGTCCTTTAGCTCCTCAAGGCCGCTGTCCCGCATGATCCTGCGTATCTCGGTGAGAGCTGTCTTGAACTCACGTTCTGTGACGAATTCTTTCACGCTCATGCCTTCCAGCTTGGAGAGTATCTCGTTGACAGTGGCGGTCTTCTGGGTGATTGCCTGCACCTGCTCGTGCACGCCAACAATCTCCTGCCGCAGGTCTTCCGGCACGATGAGTGATAATTTCGCGAGTCTCTCGTCCATGGCCTGCAGCTTCGCGGTTATCTCGTCCATCCTGACGATCTTCTGGTTGAGGGATGTCACCTGGTTTCTAAGCTCAAGCATCTGCTTAGTCACTTCAGCGGGCACTCCTGCCTTCGAGCTGATGGAGTCGACTTTCTGCTGCAGCTCCTTCACCCTCGCCTGCATGGTGCCGCTCTCCTCATGCCAGGCTTGGAGTTCTTCCTTTATGCTTTTCAGTGAAGAAGCCAGTTTCTGGGCGATGAGAAGGGTCGAGACGTCCTCTTCTCCGGGCATTTTTGTCACCTTTCCAAAACACAGTAATGAGCGGCACGTATTTAAACGTAGCGGTTATTTGCGCTTAAAAGCCTCGTAAACGCGGGAAATCAGGGCATGCAGAGCGCCAAGCTCCCTTCCGGAGACGAACGCACGCGACACGATGCTCCTCACCATCCTCACCGCGGCTTTCGGGTTCCTCATCCTCACCTCCGGGTCGAACGCGATCTCCTCCACGCGTTCCAGGAACGCTGCCTTTTCAGCGCTTCGGGCGACCCGGTACTCGTTCGCTTTGCATGCGAACAGCTCGTACAATACAATGCCTACTGCGAGCGCCAGGTTCATTGACTTGTACGACTTGTTCGTCGGGATGTGCACGACGAGGTCGCATTGTGCCAGCTCTTCAGTGGTCAGGCCGCGCGACTCCCTGCCGAACACGAGAGCAATGTCTCCTTTTGGCAGTCGTTCCGAGGGTTCCCTCAGCGTCACGAAGCTCCTGTTCACACTGCCTTCGATTGTTTTCGCGGTAGTGCCAACGACCAGGTCAGCGCCTTCAACCGCTTCCCCCATCGATCGTGCGTGCCGGGCTTTCCTGAGAATGCCGTGCGCGTGCATGGCTCTAGCCCTCGCGGGCGTGCGAAGCGGGCAGGGGTTGACAAGCACGAGTTCTTTCTGCCCGAAGTTCGCCATGGCGCGCGCTACAAGCCCGACGTTCTCTTCGCCTTCCGGCTCCACAAGCACCACTCTGGCCATGACGACAACCTTTTATATGAACTGCGATTAATTGTTTCTTGATGAAGAGGCTTTTATTAATCCTGTTGCTGTGCACGGCCTTTGCGCAGGAGGACGGCGTTTCCCTGAGCAAGGCCATGGCCAAAGCCCAGGTCGCGTACCCCAATCTCGCGGTCTCGCCGGTCAGCGACCCGGCCTACGTGGTTGTTCTTGCCGACGGCAGCGAGTACTGGGTAGTCGAGTTCGAGAATGTGTGGGTGCCCGTAAGCGCTGGCACAGGCGATGTCATCACGTCCCGTGAAGTGTCAACAGAATCCTACTCAATACGCCTCCTGCAGAAGAGGATGTCCCAGCAGAGGAAGGCGGACGGTTATCCGACGAGCAAGCGCACGGCCCTCAACATAATGTTGTCCGATGTTAAGGTGAAGCTCAACTTCCTGTCCAACTCGCAACCCCAACTGCCCGTAGCAATAGCAGGCGATGTCAATCCCCTCATCAGCGCTGCTTCTGACATGGAGTCCGCTCTCGACCTGTCCTTGTCCTTAATGACATCCATCGAGGCCAAGCAGTCCTCCCTCCTCTCATCGTCAGCTCCATGGAGTGACTGTGCTGCGTGGCGCGCGGAATTCGCTTCGCTGCTCTCGGCTCTGGAGTCAGTGGTCTCGGCGGGCAATGCGTACGATGACGCATCGAACGCATTCTTGGCGAAGGCAAATGCGTTCGTCGCCGACACTGCGAATGATGCTGTGGACAGGCAGGCGGTCTCGTCTTTCGCGACGGGTCTCTCCATCACTGGTGTTCCAGGCGACCTGCCTGGCATCTCTTCTCTTGTCGCGCAGTGGAGGGAGCAGTGGCTCCTCACGTCAATCTCCGATGTCAAGCTGTCTGAGGATGCGGCCATGTACTACTCCATCTACGTTGATGCATTCTCCCAGCAGAGCGTTGTGGAGGAGCAGGAGGCAGCGGCGTCCAGCGTGAACGCTCTTCGCGCCACTGTGCCGGCGATAGTTTCGAGGCTCAGTGTTTGTGAGGATGAGCTTTCGGCGATGGACAAGCGGGTTTACGGCGAGATGAACGATTACTACGATAAGGCGGTTCAGGCGTACAACACCGGCGCTGAGCATTACCGGGCTCTCGAGTATGATGATGCCCTTGAGAGTTACAGGAACGCCATCGCTTACTCAGGTGATGCTGAGAGCAGGAAGGCGGAGCTGGAGGATGTCTTCTGCCAGAGCACGCGGCCTCAGCCGAAGACGCCTGCCGAGATACTCACAGACTTTGTTTCATCTCCTGCCGGCGTGCTCGCGGGCTTGCTGGTTGTCGCGCTTGCAGGGGTTTACTGGTGGAATTCAAGGAAGAAGGAGGGGAGTTACGTTGAGGAAGAGTATCGTCCTGATTGGTAGCCTGCTGTTCGCAGCAGCCTTCGCAGCGACAGTCAGTCACTCGCCTTCGTTCGTGTTCGCTGGCGAGCCCGTGACTGTAACGTACCACGAATACGGACCGTTGAACGCTGGTTTCGTGACCTGCGTCATTGGAAAGGAGTCCCGCGAGATAGCTGTTCCGCACCTTAAGGCCGGCGAGTCATTCTCAGCAGACATAATGCTCAACGCCCCTGCTTCAGGGGGGGAGTACAACCTGGCGTGCGGAGGAGCTGTCGAGAATCTTGAAGTGCACGCCCCCACACTCGTGCTAGATGATGTAGTCCTCTCCCCTGCGTCCATTGAGCCGCGTCAGACCACTGAGCTCCACTACACTGTCAGGAACGAGGGCTCGCTGACAGTTTACAATGTGCGGGGTGTGGTGAGTTTCCTCGGCGATCCCAGCGATTACGAGTTTGGGTCTTCAGAGACGCTGTTGTACGAGTCCATGGCACCCAATGCGGAACGCACCGAGGTAGTGCAGGTAACTGCCCGCGAGTCTGCGTCCGGTTCCGGGCATGTGAGCGTGACTGTGTACTACGAGTTCAACGGGGAGGAGCATGTCTTGACAGAGTACGCGGAGTTGAGCGTGGGTTCGTTCCCATGGGTCACGCTGGTCATCGCTCTTGTTGCGTTGTTCGTCGTGGTCAAGGTAGTGAGTTCTAAGCTCTGAGCTTCCACGCATCTGTGAGGCTTCCGTTGCAGTACGCGTAATCCTGTGCGTACTCGCCGCCCTTTTGTGGGTACAAGCAGTACATGCTCATGCCCTTCTGTTCTATGCCCCCTGGTGAGTCTTTCACTGTCACCTGGACGCCGCAGCCATCGTATTCCTTTGCGATGTCGAAGTCCTTCGTGGTGCCTGCGTAAGTGCTCGTGTACGCGCCTTCCTCGCAAGACGCGATTTTAGAGTAGCAGAACGTGTCGCTCCCGCAGTCCTGCCGGCCGCTTATGAAGCCCGATACCAGGAGGGAGACGAGCAGTGCGATTGCAGTGAGGGCTGCTGCTGCAGTGATTATCGCCCGCCAGTCCACGGCTTTCCTCTCTTTCATGATGAGGACGTCGGCTGACGAGAGTATGTCTTCTACTTCCTTGTGCGTGAATCCCATGCTGCGAAGGCTCTTCAGCACTTCGCCGTGCGTGTAGCCGTTCTTTATGAGTTGCGCTGCCTGTTTCTGCATGGCTATCCTGTCCTTCTTCTCCGGCTTTTTCTTCGGTGCGGCTTCCTCCCCGCTTTCTTCCAGCAGTTCCTTAGGAATTTCAACGATTTCTCCCATGTGATCACCTGCTCAGGTGGAGTTCGACGACATCGCCGTCGTGCAGCCTGTGGTCCAGCCCTACTTTTTGGCCTTCGAATCTCGCGCTCTTTCCCCACACTCTCGCGTACTGGAACCTCTTCAGGAACTCGCGGTGGATTTTCTTGCACACGCCGCTGATTGTGTGGTCTTTCCTCAGTACGAGAGGCTCTTCCATGTCCGGTTCCTCTCCCGCTTTTTTCATGTAAACCCTCGCGATTTCGAGTCGCTTGAACACCTCTTCGCGGAGGATGTTCAGGTTCAACCCCCGCTCTGCTGAGATGCTGATGCACTGCCCAAGCTTTTCGCGCTCCTCTTCCGCGCCCGGCTCGTCTATCTTGTTGAAGAGCGTGATGGAGGGGGTGTAAATGCGGTTCCCGGTCACTGCGTCGATGAGTTCTTCGATTGTCACGTCTTGGCGGAACAGCACGCTGGCGTTATGCAAGCCCATCTCGTTCATCAGTTCCCGGATGTACTCTTCTCCGAGTGACAGCTTGACTGTGGATGTGATGATGAGTCCTCCGTACGCTTTTCTCTTTATAACCACGTTCGGGGGGTTCTTGTCGAGCCGCATGCCTGCTGCGTACAGTTCGTTTCTTATGGCTTGGGCTTGCCATGCCTTGTCGACAATGATTATCACGATGTCCGCGTTGCGAATAACGCTCAGGACTTCCCTACCCCTTCCTCTGCCTTGCGTGGCGCCGGTCACGATGCCGGGCACGTCAAGCAGCTGTATCTTCGCTCCTTTGTACTCCATCATGCCCGGGATGACGTTGATGGTCGTGAATTCGTAGGCGCCGACCTTCGACTCGGCGTTCGTAAGCGCGTTCAGCAGCGTGCTCTTTCCCACGGACGGAAATCCGACGAGGAGCGCTGTCGCGTCGCCGGTCTTCTTCACGCCGTAGCTTGGTCCTCTGATGCCTTGCGACTTCCTCGTCTGCAGTTCCTGTTCAGAGCGGAGCTTCGCTATCTTTGCCTTGAGGATGCCGACTGCCTTGGCAGTGGCTTTGTTGTACTTCGTGGTCCTCAGTTCTTCTTCGAGTTCATTTATCCGTTCTTCAACGCTTCCCACGCTTCCACGCCTTGAACACTATCAGTTCTTCCCACGGGATCTTCTTTCTTGCGATGACCTGGAAATCGAGTCCGAGGGCATCCAGTTTCCGTTCTGTCTCTCGCTCGCTGTTCAGCGAGCTCTGGATGAAGAGGATTATGCCGCCTTCATTTAAATGGTTGGCGCATTCTTCGAGGAACCTGTCCAGCAACTCCCGACCGCTCTCCCCACCGTCTAAGGCGGGGTCACGTGCTTGCGGATCTGTAGGCAGGTAAGGTGGGTTGAACACGATCGTGTCGAACCTGTCCTTCACTGCGCTGAACAGGTCGCTCTTCACTGTTTTGAATCCCTTTCCTGCAGCCGTTTTCACAGCTTCATCGTCCACGTCTGCGCAGAGCACGTCCAGGCCTTTGGATGCCGCTGCCTCTGCTTGTATGGCTGAGCCGGTGCCCATGTCGAGGACTCTCCCGTTCGCGTGCTTCCTTACCTGTTCTGCGAGGAGGAGCGAGTCCTCTCGGGGTGGGTAGACCATCAGAGCGCTGCCTCCACGCGTTCGACGTCAGAGCCTCGGCGCAGAATCCTTGGTTTGCCGACGAGCGATAACACTGTGGAGGGTTCGGAGAAGGCGTCGCCACCTGAGATGTACACTTTCACTTTTTCACCGAGTTCTTCTATCACACCGTCTATCGTGTTGGCGGTGGGCTTGCCTGTCTTGTTGGCTGAGGTGCTTGTCACAGGTTTGCCGAAGGCTTCCACAATCATGATGGCGATTGAGTGCGCGGGCATCCTGAATCCTATTGTGCCGTCTTGGGATAGGTTCTTTGCGAGCCCTTTCGCCGAGAGTACGATCGTCACTTTTCCCGGCAGGAGTGCGTGAGCAAGTTCCTCTGCTTTCTTGTCTATGATCGCGTACCTCTTGAGCATCTGAAAGTCTGACACCATCACGCTTATCGGCGCGTCCTTGCCCTTTATGCGGCGCAGTCGTTCGACGCTCTCTTCGTTCGTTGCGTCGACGCCGAGGCCGTAAACCGTGTCTGTTGGATAGGCTATTACTTCGCCGGCGTGCAGCGCTTTTGCTGCGGCCTTTGCGATGTCTTCCGGCGCATCTTCTGGTATGCTCAGCACCTGCATGCGTATTACTTCGCTGGCAGGGTTTATAACGATTTACTGCCTTCCGGGCTTTCCTGTGAAGTAGACGCCTATCGTGAGCAGGACGATTGAGACGAGTATGTACACTGCTCCCGTGACGAGCAGTACGACGCCGTCTGTCGGGTTCGTGAAGTCAAGCGCGATTACCTGTGGAGTAACAGAGAATATTGTGTATGCGAGTACGAGCACTCCGGCCGCGAGGAATGCTATGCTCATGCCCATCCTGAATTTTGACGGCCCGCCGAGCAGGAGGTCTATGTCTTGGCGGGCGAGTTTCTGGTCTTCCAGCAGCTTCTTGTTCTCTTCCCGCACTTTCTTGACTGCAATTGCCATGTCGTTGGTCTTCTCGTTGACTGTCTTCGCGAAGTCGCCGGTGACCTGCTGCGCGTCTTCCATGACTTCCTTTTTTATCTTTTCCAGGCGCTTGTCCACTGCCGGATCCACAAGGCTCTCGATGATGCCAGCGCTCTTCTTTATGCGCTCTTCTATGAACTGCGCCATCTCGCGCTTGAATTTTGAGTAGATGTCCTGGTCCGCGACCTTCATTATCTTTTTTATCTGGTCGTCTGAGAGTCCGAGCTGCTTCAGGTTCTTCACTATGTCGTCGTCGCTCATGCCTTCAACGCGCATGTCCGTGACAATCTGCAGTATTTTCGGCTTTTCCGGCATCTAACTACCAACCTTTTATATCCTTTATGCTATTATCTGGCTGTAATATTTAAACCCTGCGGTGGTATTCATAGAGCTGCCAACTGTCCCAAAGTCCATGGTTCTCAACATAAACATCATGATCGGGATAGCTGTGTTCGTGCTCGCGGCAATCGTTTCCCTGTGGGCGTTCATGCCTCTCTTCGTGGAGCCCATCTACGAGGTGCCGGGCTCTGGGATAAACATCGAGTACAGTTTCTGGCCGACTGTTTCTGCCGGCCAAAAGTGGGAGTTGAATGTCACTCTTTCCAACACCGGACGAGACCCTGCAGAGACAGTGATCGTAGAGGTAGCGTCCGACAACGTCGTGAGCGGTGACACAGAGGTCGTTCCTTCTGTTCCTGCCGGCGAGTCCGTGCTCGTTTCGCTCGATACGTCAATCAAGAAGGGCGCTGCACGCGGCAAGTACACTGCAGTGGTCCAGGTTGCTGTCCCAGGCTCCCCACCCAAGGAGAAGGAGCTGGCTTTCGAAGTGGTTTGAGGTTCGCTCTTTGTCTAACCGCATTTCGATAATTATTTAAATCCATGCGGTTCATTAATACTCCATGAACCTGATACAGCAGAAGATCGCGGGGGAGATAGTCCTTGCGAAGAACCCCGGTGCCAGCATGAAGAAGTGGCGGGAGATCTTTGGCATTACCCAGACCGAGCTCGCGCAGCACCTGGATATAACGCCTTCCACAATCAGTGATTATGAGAGCAACCGCCGTTCCTCGCCGGGCATTGCCGTGATAAAGCGCTTCATCCAAGCGCTCATGGAGATAGATGAGAAGAAGGGAGGTAATGTATCCTCGAAGTTCGGCAAGTCCAAGCCAGAAGCTTTCGAGACCCATGATTTCCCGGAGCCTGTTGATGCGAGGGCTTTCCTCGAACGCATAGGAGCGAGGGTCATAACGAACAAGCGACGCATCAAGGACATGAACATCGTGGGATACAGCCTTGTCGACTCCCTGCGCGCAATCCTCGAGCTTTCGGCAGAGGATTTCTCTAAGATTTACGGCTCTTCAACGAACCGAGCTATCATATTCGACAAGGTGGGTATCGGCCGTTCGCCGATGGTCGCCATCCGCGTGACCGAGTTCAAGCCGTCCCTCGTGGTATACCAGGGCATGGATCACATGGACGACCCAATCGCCAGGAAGATAAGCGAGGTTGAGAAGATTCCCATCGCCCTCACTTCTATGGACAACGAGCGCATCGTGGAGCGCTTGTCCCGGTTTGAGACGCCGTTGTAGTCCATCGTCGATATTCCGCGTTTTTCGTGCAACTGTCGTGGGAACCATTTTAAGACACGGCCGGTTCAACCAACCTGAATCCCGGCGGCTTTATCACTGAGATGCGTAAACTGTGGTTTTGTTGTCGAGAGGTTTTTCATGGTAGGTATCAGCGCTTTTCTTTCCCGAAAGAAAAGCCCTGGGAGCAAAAGAAAGGGAGTTTTGTGCAAACTGTGGTTTTGTTGTCGAGAGGTTTTTCATGGTAGGCATTGTTGGATACGGGGCGTACGTCCCGCAGTACCGCATCACTGTCGGTGAGATATCGTCAGTGTGGAACAAGGACGCCGAGCAGACGAGTCGCGGCCTGAATGTCCGGGAGAAGAGCGTGCCCGCGATGGACGAAGACGCCATCACGATCTCTGTGCAGGCTGCGAGGAACGCTCTCCGCCACGCTGGCGTGTTCCCAGAACGCATCGGCGCGGTGTACGTCGGCAGCGAGTCCCACCCCTACGCTGTAAAGCCAAGCGCCACTGTCGTAGCAGAAGCCATCGGAGCCACTCCCGCAATGACTGCTGCGGACTACGAGTTCGCGTGCAAGGCAGGCACTGCTGCGATACAGACGTGCATGGGTCTCGTCGGTTCCGGCATGATAGACCTGGGCCTGGCGATAGGAGCTGACACCAGCCAGGGCCGGCCGGGAGATGCTTTGGAGTATACTGCTGCTGCAGGTGGCGCTGCATTCATAATCGGCATGGAAGGCATCGTCGCGTCCATTGATTCCACGTACTCTTTCACCACTGACACGCCCGACTTCTGGAGGAGGGATGGCGAGGTTTACCCACGCCACGGCGCCCGCTTCACAGGAGATCCAGCGTACTTCCGGCACGTGCTCAACGCAACGCAAGGCCTTCTCGACAAGACGCACACATCTGTTGATGACTACGATTTCTTCGTGTTCCACCAGCCGAACGGCAAGTTCCCCCTGCAAGCAGCCAAGCGCCTGTCCGTGCCAAAGGAGAAGGTGCTTCCCGGGCTCCTGACGCCCTTCATAGGCAACACGTACTCCGGAGCGACGCCTCTAGGTCTTGCTGCGGTGCTGGATGAAGCAAAGCCCGGGCAGAGAATCCTGGCTACGAGTTTCGGTTCCGGTGCGGGAAGTGATTCCTTCGCCCTGACTGTCACTGATGCGATCGAGGAGAAGCGTCCGCGAAGCGTGCCGCTGAAGAAGTACATGGAGCGGAAGAAGTATCTCACGTACGGCCAGTACATGAAGCACCGAGGAAAGATAAGGATGTGATGCTTTCATGGATAACGTAATAGTCGTTGACAAGGCGGACAAAGAAGTTGGCGTGAAGCCCCGGAGCGAAGCGCACGCTGATGGCGCTTGGCATCGTGGAGTGCACGTCCTTATACTAAACGAGAATAACGAGCTCTTGTTGCAGAAGCGAGGGAGGTCGAAGGACACGTTTCCTAACTGCTGGGATTTCTCCATCTCTGAGCATGTCAACCCCGGTGAGAGTTACGAGGAAGCCGCGATTCGAGGCCTTAAAGAGGAATTGGGCATAGTTGGCGCGACTCTTGAGGAAAAGGGTCACTTGCGAATGAATTACGGTGACGCGGACAATATGATCACGAAGTTGTTCATCACGAGCTATGGCCAGTTCCCTCCGCGCATCAATCTTGATGAATTGGCCGCCGTGAGATTCATGCCATTGGGGGACGTGGATAGGATGCTTGCGAGGAAGCCGGGTGCTTTCACGAAGTACTTCCATGAGATATACACGTGGTGGAGGGGAAGGGAATCAGAAGCAGAGGTGATTGAATGAGAAACGTTGCAATCATCGGCGTTGGAATGACGAAGTTCGGTGAGCGTTGGGAGCTGGGTCTCAGGGAGCTCATGGCAGAGGCCGGGGCAAAGGCTGTCAGTGACGCCGGTATCGAAGGCAAAGACATAGAAGCCATTTACGGCGGCATCATGAGTGCCGGCCGGCTTATCGGACAGGAGCATGTCGGCGCACTGATCGCCGACTTCATGGGACTCACGCCCATCCCCTCAACGCGCGTGGAAGCTGCTTGCGCTTCCGGCGGCCTCGCGCTGAGAGAGGCTTACATCGCTGTGGCGGGCGGCGCTTACGACATCGTTGTGGCGGGCGGCGCTGAGAAGATGACTGACGTGTTCACAGAACAGGCCGCAGTCACGCTGGGTGGAGCAGCTGACCAGGAGCGCGAGGTGTTCCACGGCGCGACGTTCCCATCCTTGTACGCGCTCATCGCTCGGAGGCACATGCACGAGTACGGCACTACGGAAGCGCAGATGGCGAGCGTGGCTGTCAAGAACCACGCGAATGCTGCCAAGAATCCGCTGGCCCAGTACCAGCACGAGATAACCATCGAGGATGTCATGCGCTCGCCCAAGGTGGCCGAGCCGCTCAAGCTATTCGACTGTTCCCCAATAACTGATGGTGCTGCTGCAGTGGTTCTGGCTTCTGAAGACGTGGCCCGCAAGTTCTGTGATGCGCCTGTCTGGATAAATGCTTCTGCGCAGGCCAGTGACACTTTGGCTGTCTTCGACCGCAGGGACATGACTACGCTCAATGCGTCTGTAGTCGCGGGTCGGAAGGCGTTCGAGCAGGCCAAGTTGTCTCTTAGGGACGTGCAGGTCGCTGAGCTGCACGATTGCTTCACTATCGCCGAGATATGCGCTGTTGAGGATTTGGGTTTTGTGAAGAAGGGGGAGGGAGGTCCGGCCATGGAACGTGGTGACTTCGCTTTGGGCTCGAAGCTCTCCGCGAATACGAGCGGCGGGCTTAAGGGATGCGGACACCCTGTTGGAGCGACGGGCATCAAGCAGGCTGTGGAAGTCGTTTGGCAGTTGCGCGGCGAGGCTGGTCGCCGCCAGGTCCCTGCCGAAGTGGGTCTCACGCACAATGTCGGCGGATCCGGTGCGACTGCAATCGTCCATATCCTTTCCAGGGAGGTGAGATGAGTGCCTCATCGGAAGAGTCCTGCGTTGAATTGGAGAAGGGCTTCGGAGCGCTACAGGCTTGAAGGAACAAAGTGCGAGAATTGCGGTTCGTACTTCTTTCCTCCGCGGCCGATGTGCCCGAAGTGC
>JAFGGZ010000005.1 GCA_016939415.1 Candidatus Iainarchaeum sp.
ACACCCTTTATAAAGGTATGCCTGGAATGATTCCAGTGCCTTGCGCCTGTGGGAAACCAGTTGCTTGTAATCCGCATCCTCAGCAAAGGTCTTTCCCCTGCCATCAGGGACAAAGATGGGGTCGAACCCGAAGCCGCTCTCGCCGCGCTTCTGGTGAATGATTTCTCCCCTGCACGCGCCGCTGAACAAGCGGACTTGCCTCCCGTCGTGGTATGCCACGCACGCCCTGAACTCCGCCCCCCTGTCCTCAACTCCTTCCATGAGCTTCAGTAGTCCGTCGCAGCCGATGGTTTCCATTGCATACTTGGAGTAAACGCCCGGGAAGCCGCGCAGCGCGTCTATGAACAGGCCCGCATCCTCGAGGAACAGCGGCTTTCCGAGGGTCTTGTATGCTTCTTCTGCGCTGTCACTTGCCACGTCCTCCTGGTTGTCTGACTGTATCTCCCTGATTCCTAAGTCTGCCTGCTCGATGTCGCCGAGGAATGCCCTCGCCTCAGCTAACTTGCCCTTGTTTCCTGTCACAAAAACCAGCATTCGAATCAGCTTGCTGCTCCGGGTGTCTTCCCGAGCCCCCTTAATCCCAGTGCTATTTTGAAGCCCTCGGTGAGCAGGGCGGCCTTAAGGTCTCCTAGCTTCCTGGCATCTTCTTGGGTTTTGGGGTCTGAGAGTCCCTCCCGCTTTATCCTGTTTTCGAGTGCGCGACTGTTTTCTTCCCTGATTCTGTCGAGTTCGACTAGTGATTGCATGGCCGCTCTCGCATGCGTTGGCAGTGCTCCTTTTTCGTCCAGCAGTTCTCTGAAGGTTGTCTTCATCCTGTTTATCATGTGGTCTATTTGGTATTGGTATGAGTCGCTTTCGAACAGGGTGTTGGCCATGTTCAAGGCCTCGTTCCTCTCCTCAGGATTGTTTCTGGGATCCGCTGCCTTATCTAGGTACCCCTTTATTGCAGTGACTGTAGTCGCGATATTGTTTGGCAGGTCCTCCATCTGTTCCATCACGCTGTTTATCTGGCTGATGTGGCCGAATCGGTTTATCCGCTCCTTCCCCATGTCCAGTATGCTTCTCGGGACACCCGAAGGTATTTCTGTTGGAACGCGCTCTTTCGGAACAGCTCCAGTGCGCCTCACTACGCTGAACCGTGTTGGCTCATCTCTCCGCGCCTGCGGTGGTCTTGGAGCTTCTGGAACCTGTGCTCTAGCAATCCGAGGAATGGCAACTGGTTTCGCTGTCACTGTTCCGCCTTCTGCTATGTTGCGCAGATGAGTGAGTGCTTCGCTGGCTCGCGTGTCCGGAGCTCCCACAAAATAGTTCAGGAATGGCATTTCCACTCTCAGGACGTGCTCCATAGGGGCTTCTTTTTCACCAGCTTCTTCCATCACTTTCTTGAGTTTGAGGTTTACTATGTCCAACCTCCGCCCCCCGAGTGTGGTATGAACTATGTTCAGGAGGTTAGGTCTCCCCTCAATGTTCAGGAGCGAGTACCCGTGCGCTTCCCTGAAGCTAGGCTCTGTTATGTGAGGATTCCCCTCGGAGATATGCTGGAGGAATTTCTTGGCGTGATCGAAAAACCGCGCTCGCGATCCTTTCAGGTCCCTTATGTCAGCGGGTCCCCTGAGCTCAATACTGTATACCTCGCCGGTTATGTGCGGTAGTATGTTCGGCAAGTACCCTAAGTCCATGGGCTTGCTTGACATCTTGAGCCCGGTTATCCGTCGTTCCCTAGGTTCTGCTGCCATAACACACCGTTTAAATACGGTCACTCTATATATAAAAATGTATGTATCATTTCTGCAAAAATCACTTGTATCTACCCCTGTCTTCCACAGACTGCATCCTCACCCGCATCTCTCTGGACGCGCTGTATCCTTGGAGCACTTCTGCCCAAATGTCTTCGAACATGTCGTAGTGCGTGGATGAAAGCATCTTCTTGAACACGATCAGGTCCGTGGCTTTGTCTTCAACAGACTCTGATGCGAACGAAAGCCCGAAGTCCACGAAGCACAGGCCCTCGCCCACGACGATGTTCGAGGTGGTGAGGTCGTTGTGCACGATGCCCGCATCGTGAAGGCGGCGTATGGCCTTCCCGACTTCACGTGCTCGCGAAACATCCCCTTTGCTGAACGCGTTCTTGAGCGTTTCACCTTCCACGAACTCCATCAGGATCTCGTCTTCCCCGACTTCCAGAACGCGCGGAGTGCGGATGCATGCCCTAGCCTTCCTCAGCATGCGTGCCTCGTTCTTGGTCCGCGAGGTCCTGAGCTCGTCGTCGAGCGCGCGGTTCCTGAATATTTTGCGCAGCCGGTTCTTCCTCACTGCGGGCAGGCCCAGGTATTCTTCTTTTGTGAGTTCTGCTTCTGCTCCACGGTACAACAACATTTCATCTCAACTTATGTGCGACTATCATCGTGACGCCCTCTGTGACACCAAGGGAACACGTAGGGGTTTGGGCGGATTTCTGTTGATACACTCCGCCCACTCGCTTCCAGAAAGAGGCTTCTTTCCTATTTTTTTGGGCGCGGCCGGATTTAAATTGTTTTCGCTTAAATACTTCCTTTGCCCAAACTCTTTTCATGCGCTTCACAGAACGCTTGGACTTCGGGTCTTTGGCGACGTTCGTTCCGAACAAGAAGACGCCAGTGTACAATTGGTTTTACTACAAGGAGGGGTTTTCCAGGGATCTCGTGCTCATGCTCCTGAACGAATTCCGGCCGGAGAGTTGCCTGGACCCGTTCTGCGGCGTGGGCACGACGCTCTTGGCGTGCAAGGAGCACGGCATCCCGAGCATGGGCTTCGATGCGAACCCGCTCGCAGTGTTCGCTGCGAGGGTGAAGCTCAGGAGTTATGACCCTGCGGTCTTAAGAGAGCATGCGGCACGGCTTTTCTCGTTGAAGCCGGTTAAGCACGAAGACAGGGTTTCCTCTCTTGTCAGGCGAGCGTTCCCGGCTATTCTGTTGGACGAGTTGCTCTCGTACCGCGATGCCATCCTCAGCATTGGCGATGAGGCGCTGCGTGACTTCTTCTTGCTGGCTCTCATCAATGCTTCAACCAAGAGCAGCCGGGCATTCAAGGACGGTGCGGTGATCAAGTTCCGATCCGGTCCTTTACCTCCGGTGCGCACGATGTTCAAGCGCGTTGCAAAGCAGATGATCAAGGAAGCTTCCAAGTCGCGGTTCCAGGAGGTGAGTGCGGAAGCGCGTTTCGGGGATGCGAGGAGCTTGCCGTTGGAGGACGGCAGCGTCGGCGCGGTGATAACGTCCCCGCCTTACCTGAACAAGATCGAGTACACGAGAGTTTACTCCATTGAGCGCGAGTTGTTTTTCGCTGATGTTCCTGAGATGGATGTCCGGTCCGCGATCGGTCTGGACAAGCAAGCGGACTTTCTGACGGATTCTGATCTGCCTGACATCGCCCGCGCTTATTTCAAGGACATGGACGCCGTGCTGGCCGAGCTGTACCGCGTGTGCATGCCCGGCGCTCGCGTCGCCATCGTTGTCGGGAATGGCTGTTTCCCGGACCGCGTGGTGGAGAGCGATGTCATCCTCGCTGAACTGGCTGAAGGCAAGGGATTTACTGCCGACGAGGTCATGTGCGTGAACAAGCGTTGGTGCATGCGCGGCCGCACCCAGCGTGTCGGCCCGCTCAAGGAAAGCATTGTGAAGCTCACCAGGGAGGGATCTTGCTGAAGGGAAAGCGCAGACCACAAAAAGAGTTGCGCGTCGGAGTCGTCGGTATCCCTGTGGTAGAGCATGCTGAGATCCCGTACAGAGAGGTGTTCAGTGAAGGCAACACTCACCGGTTGAGGGGGCTGATCAGGAAGCATCTCGAAGCGTTTTCCGGGGAACTGCTGGAGAAAGGCATAGTGCTTGTGGTGAGTGATTGCGGGGAGATCATCAGGGACAACAAGCTTCTGAGCAGCAATCTCGGCACGCATGCCGTTTTCAAGGACGTCGCAGAGGAGATGAAACGCTTGGACTCGAAGCACGACTTGCTTCTTGTTGTCGGAGGCAAGCACACGCCAGCATATTGTCTCTATCAATTCCCCGGCAATGTCGCGCGCGTTGATTTCCACGCTGATTCACAGGCCTACGAGAAGTTGGAGTTCTCCAACTACCTCAGGTACGTGCTGCTTAACGGCTTGAAGAAGCCCCACCAAGTGCGTAACTTCGGATTGCGCGAGAACCTATCCCTTTACAGTATGTTCGCTGGTGGGCCGGCCAGGATAAGCAAGGACATCAACCTCGCGGCCGAGCCGACCTTCAAACGTCACCAGACAGACGTGCACAAGGTTCGAGCCAGGACGTTCGACATAGATAGCGATGGTTTGCACGAGAAGTACGATGTTTCTTACGATGCTTATGTCTCCAGCAGGTTCGGAGTGTCTGCTTCAAACTTAGGCAAAGCGCTCATACGGAACGGCCCTTCTAGAGTGGGTTTCTTCGAGTACTACCCTCAGAACGAGAACGCTCACAAGCTGGAGCGCATGATCGTGGCTCTTTCAAAAGCGGCAGTGATCGGCGTCGCCAGCCGCGTGCTAAGACAGTCTACCAACTGACGTCCACGTCGTCCGTGCGCCACTTCTGGTCCACAGGCCCGGCGCCAGTGATGCCGGCTTTTGCCATCTTCCATCCTGTCAGCGCGATCATGAGGCCGTTGTCTGCGTTGTACTCGTTCTCGGGCACGCCGAACTCCGCTTTGTGGTCGCGGCACATCTCTTCCAGCATGCTGCGCAGTCTCTTGTTCTGCGCCACCCCGCCCACGAGCATGAGTTCCTTCTTCTTCGTGTGCGCCAACGCACGTTCACTGACTTCGACGAGCATGGTGAACGCGTTTTCTTGCAGTGAGTAGCACACGTCTTTCTTGGAGTGCGTCTTCGCAGCCTTTTTTGCTGCGGTCAACAGGCCGGAGAAGGCGAGATCCATCCCCTTCACTGTGTACGGCATGGGCATGAGTTTCCCGCCTTCTGCCAGGCGCTCTATCTCCGCCCCGCCGGGCAGGGGAATGCCGTACTCGCGAGCGAAGGTGTCCAGTGCATTCCCGAGCCCCATGTCCAAGGTCTCGCCGTACACCCTGTACTTCCCACCGGCAAGTCCGAGTATCTGGGTGTTGGCCCCGCTCACGTAGATGACCAGCGGGTCTTTCATGCGCTTTTCCCATTTGCCGACTTCCACGTGCGCTATGCAGTGGTTCACTCCCACTAATGGCTTTCTGAAGTACTCGGAAAACGTGCGCGCGAGCACGCTGCTCACACGCAGGCAAGGCCCCAATCCCGGTCCCCGGGAAAAAGCGAAGACGTCAACGTCTTCGAGTGTTATGCCTGCCTTGCTGAGGGCTTTTTTTATCACTGCTGGAGCGTTGGTCGTCATGTATTGCGATGCTTCGCGCGGGTGGATGCCCACGGCTTTGTACATGTCTTTTTCGTTGGCGCGGGCCTTGCCGTCGAAGATCCCTGCGCCGAATGTGTGCGCCGTGGATTCAAGCCCGAGGCAGATCACTCCACTGCCCTCCTCACGATTTCTGCCGACTCGAGTGCGTCCTTCTTTTCAAGCAGCTCGAGTATGACTGTTCCTTCAAATCGTTTCAGGAATTGCTTGTAGAAGTAGGAGTAATCATAGTCGCTTCTCGTGAGGCTCACGTTCGGATGATCCTCTCCTCTCACGAAGCCGCTGATGTGGACGTTCTTGACTTTCTTGAACAACGGCTTCCATATGCCCGGGTCTTTCGGAGTGACTCCTGCGTCCGCGTTCATTGCAATGTGCGCTAGGTCAAGGGTCATGGCCAGGTTCTTTGATCTTATCCCGCGGAACATATCTTCGAACTCTTGGGGTGTGCGGAAAGCGTTAGCCGGTGGGTGTTCCATGTTCTCGATGCATATGATGACGCCCACCTGTTCTGCTCCTTCCACGAGACGGACTATCGATTCGTTGAGCATTTCCATGCATCTCTCGCGTGCTATGGGCATGCTTATCCTGCCTGGATGGACGGTTACCACTTCAGCACCGATGAACGAGGCGTACTCCAAGGTCTTGAGCATCTCTTCAACGGAATCCTTGCGGATCGCATCAGAAAGCGCTGCGATGTTTATGTCGATGAAGCAGGAGTGTACTGTGGGCGTTATTCCTGTTCCCCGGATTGCTTGTTTGTTCGCTTGCTGGATGCTTCTCGGGAACTCACTCATGTTGGGCAGGACCATGAGTTCTATCGATTCGAACCCGTCTTCGGCTGCTTGCGCTATTGCTTTTGCTTCGCGAGAGCCTCTGCCGAATATATTCCTTCCCGTGTACGCGGCTGAGCAGACTCCGAGTTTCATTTCTTCCACTTTGTGTATCCGCATCGGCCGCAGTGCTGCCTGTCCTTGTGCTCTGCCATGAACACGCCTGCACCGCACTTCGGGCACTCCATCTTCGTCTTCTGCGCCTTCCCGCCCTCGATCTTGTAGTGCTCTCCTTTCCTGGGCTTCGCTTGCTTCTTCCGGACCTTCTTCCCTTTTTTGTCCCCGCCGCCTTTCTTTCCCATGGGTCTCACTCCTCCTTCTTTTCCTCTTTCTTCGGGTCTTTCGTTCGCTTGAGCTTGTACTCAGGCTCAACGCTCTTCAGCGCCTTCTCAGAGCTGTAGACCTTGACGTATACCTTGGCTTTCTTGGCACCGTGCTCCTGGTCCACGCGGTCGACAACGATCTGCGACTCCTTCACGCCTTTCTTGGCTGCGATGTGCGCCGCAATATCGCATCTCGATGGTGTGGTGCCTTCTGTGTCGATGGCTAGCCTGAGCTCGGTCCGCTGAAGCAGCCTGTTCACTTTCTCATCTTCTATGTCCACTTTCATTTTCTCACTTCCATTTCATGCATGATGTGCCTGACCATTTCCTTGCTTTCTTCATTAGATTCTATGATCACTACGCCTTGCCCCGGTTGTCCGTAGCAGACCTTGCTGCCTTGCGGCGCGTGCAGCACGCACGGCAGCACCAGCAGGTCCTCCTCCCCCATGACTTCTATCTTTGTTCTCCCTTCCCTGCTGAACGCGTTCCTGATGGCTTCGTTTGCTTCCTCAGTGATCGTGCCCGCAGGGTTGTGCACGAGCACTGTCTCGCCGTTCTCGTGGGCGCTGATGCTGCGCTTCATGTACTCGGGGATGGGTTCCCTCGCAGTCCTGTAATCGTAAACCATGACTTTTGGCTTCAGCATCCTTTCAACTGCTTCGAGGGACACCACGTCACCCACTACGGCCGTAGCGTCCGCGGGCACTTCTGTTGCGAGCTCGCCCAATGGCTTTTTCAGTCTCGCTCTCAGCTCTTGGTTGAGTTCGTATCTCACTTGCTCATCCTCAGGGCGTACTTTCCGGGGGTGTTCACTCCCAGCTTGCCCGCTATTTCCGAGCGTTCTGCGTCGAACACGTACGTGAAGCCCTTCCAGTTTGTTGTGAGGTCTGACTTGC
Source organism: Candidatus Iainarchaeum sp. (assembly GCA_016939415.1). Taxonomy (GTDB): domain Archaea; phylum B1Sed10-29; class B1Sed10-29; order WALL01; family WALL01; genus JAFGGZ01. The sequence continues at coordinate 7,431 of JAFGGZ010000005.1, forward strand.
CGCAGAGCGGGCACACATCCCCCTTCTTTATGACTATCTTGCAGTTCTTGCATGCCTTGTCCACTTCATTCACCGCCCTTCTTTGCCTTCACTTTCTTCTTCACAGCCTCTGTCTTCTTTTCGCGCACCCACTCCATCTTTCCGAGTCCGGGCTGCCTCATAGTCAGCCCTATCTTGCTGTCTGTGAGTGTGGGTTTCATGCTCAGTGTCACTACCCGCGCGCGCACTTCGTCTCCTTGCTTGAGTATGTGCTTGCTTTCCTTGCCTGTGAGCGTCCCCGTCTTCTCGTTATATGAGATGAAGTCGTCAGTCACTTGCGAGACGTGCACGAGCCCGTCTATAGGCCCGAGCTTGACAAAAGCGCCGAACTGCGCGATCTCATTGACCTTCCCACGCACGGTCTCGTGCAGCTTTGGCTTGAACACGAGCGTGTCGAACACGAGGTCATGATAGCTAGCGCCGTCACCGGGTATTATCCTGCCCGGGCTTATGTCTCTGACGTTGTTTACGGCGAGGATCACACCTATGTCGGGGTCTATCAAGTTTTCATACTGTTCGCGCAGTGCAGCGGCAACAGATTCTTTGAGTTCCATCCCGAAGTTCTTTGGAGGGACGCGGACTGTGTCCCTTACTGAAACGAGCCTGTACATCATATCTCCTCCTTGTATCTCCTTATTGATTCCTCAATAACTCTTAAAGCATCATCGCGCCCCCCCCAACCGAGCAGGCGCACGTTCTTCTTTTCCTCGAGCCGCTTGTAGTCCAGCAGGAACTGCTCGAACTCTTTCCTCACGTGCTCGGCCAGGTCCTCCACGCTCTTTATGTTTTCGTATCTAGGGTTCACGCTCTTGATCGGAACGGCGAGTATCTTGTCGTCTTTTCCCGCCTCGTCCTTCATGTGCATAACGCCGATGGGTCTTGAGCGCACTACGCACCCGGGAAACGTGGGGTGTGAAGCCATAAGCACGACGTCTATTGAGTCCCCGTCCTGCGCCCGAGTCTGGGGTATGAACCCATACTCGAATGGGTAGTAAACTGCGGAGTACAGCGTCCTATCAAGCAGGAACGCACCCATCTCCTCGTCGTACTCATACTTGTTCACTCCGCCAAGCGGTATCTCCACGACCACGTTCAATGTGTTGCCCTTCCCGGGCGGCAGTTCCTTGAAAAGGTTCTTCAATCTGCAATCCCCCTCATCTCTAGTTTGGTCTTGCCCCTCAATCGTATGACGGGCACGTTCTTCTCGCGCAGCCGCATTATGAGCTGCGCGTCGTTCGTGCACACCACCATCCCTGATTTTGATGCCATTTTCACGATTTCGTCGTCTGCGAAGCCCCTGCTTGGCAGGATCCTCACACCTTTGGCGCTGATGAACGCTTTGCCGATGCCTCCGCCGGGAATGTTGTCCAGTTCCCTGACGACGCTCTCGATCGTCACGAGTTTCGCGCCCGGCACGATGCCTTTAACCTCCTTCTCAACGTCGATGCCGGGGACGTTGAGGACGAGGAAGTTCGTGTCGAGCAGCACTTCAACAGATCTCGCCATAACCGATGAGCCTCCACCGGTTGTTTATGCGCCGGCTTATAGCGACCTTGGATGTCTTCTCTGCGCACACCCCTCTCTTCAGCGTGACTGTGAGGGGGTTCAGCTTTGCCACGAAGCCTATGGTCGTTGCGGTGCCGATGTTCAGGACGAGCGGTTCGCGCTCTTTTATTGGCTCGACGTTCCCCACGCCTATCATGCGTTTCATGAGGTGTGCGACCATCCGTATCTCTTTCATCACTTCCGGCAGTTCTCCGGGACGCCCGACAAGGTTCCCTACCAGCTGGTCTCCCTTTGTGATGGCGGGATCCAGGGTTGTCGAGAATGCTATGAGTCCTCCTGGAAGCGCTTCATCTATCTTCTTTCCGCATGTGGTCAGGCTGGATATCCTTGTTCTGGCCGGAGTCTGTTTTTCGTTCCGCATGTACCCGGGGCGGATTTCTATTTCGTCTCCGGCCACGAACTTTCCGCGTACGATGCTCCCGCCGACTGTGCCGCCCACAATCTTCTCCATGTCCGCTCCCGGGCGGTTTATGTCGAATGATCTGGCCACCATCATGAGCGGTGACGCGTTCACATCCCTCTCTGGCGTGGGGATGGCTTCTTCTATGGCCTCTATCAGCGCGTCGATGTTTATCCTCTGGTGCGCTGCTATAGGGATTATCATCGCGTCCTCAGCCACAGTGCCCTTCACGAACTCTTCGATCTCCTCCTTGTGCTTTAGCGCCTGCTCCCTGCTCACGAGATCCAGCTTGTTCTGGACGATGACGATCTTCTTCACTCCGCAGATGTCGAGCGCCATGAGATGCTCCCATGTCTGTGGCTGCGGGCATGACTCATTGGCTGCTATCACTAGGAGCGCGCCGTCCATTATCGCCGACCCGGATATCATGGTGGCCATGAGTGTCTCGTGGCCGGGCGCATCAACGAACGCCACCTTGCGTTTCAGCTCTGTCTTGCCGCCGCACTCGCACTTCTCCCCAGCAGTGTACTTCTTGCATTTTGGGCAGTAGTTGAAGTCCGCGTCAGCGTACCCCAAGCGTATCGTAATGCCCCGCTTCACTTCTTCGGAGTGAGTGTCGGTCCATTTTCCTGTCAGTGCTTTGGTGATGGTCGTCTTGCCGTGGTCTACGTGTCCGACGAGTCCGATGTTTACCTGTGCTTGCACGATGATTAATCACTCCTTCACTTCTTCTTTACCTCTTCTTTCGGCAGGAGCTTCTCCAAGCCTTCTGCACCAGCCTTTGCTACCTTGAGGTTGACCTGCGCTATGTCTTCTGCGATGGAGTTCCCGCGGATGCTCTTCCTCCTCCGCTCGCCTTTCTTCGTCGGGTGGAATCCAGGGCCTGAAGACAGGAGAATCTTCTTTCGCGCGGTGCCGTGCACGTCCTTGCGCATCGGGAACCCCTGCTGGTCAGAGCCGCCGGTGATGTTCAACTCGTAGCCTCCGAGGCCGAAAGCCTCGCCAGACACCTTGTCCCCTATCCTCTTTCCGTAGAGGTGCTTTGAGGCAGCCTTGTCAAGCTCTTTCTGGTAGCTCTTACCGTCTTCTGGATTGCTTACTACTATCTTCATCTTGTTTCCTCCTTATAACTCTTCTTGATTTCCCTTATCTCCTCAAGGAGTTGGCCCTCTTCTTTCTTGCTGTATACCTTTTCCAGTTCATGGAACTCCCTGAGAGGGATATTGGTGAATAGTATGTCGCCTTCATTGATCTGCCGGCCGATTGTCGCTCCCTCTATGCTGACTGCGACCTGCTCGCCCTTGTCTGCGTGCCCGACGTTCTCCTTATCCTTCTGTATGCCGTGCACGCGCCCCACCCGCCTTCCTTTGCCGTTGATGAGGGGGCATGGCTTTTTCAGTGTTCCTTCCAGCACTTCAACGCCGCATATGGCGGGGTTGCTCTGCCTGAACACATAGCCCGGCATGACCTTGAGCTTCACTGGCGACAAGGACATCCTGAGCGCTTCGTCTTTCTCGCGCCTGGCTTCCTCCTCTTTCCACTTGCCGTACTCATCTATGAGTTCGTAGACGACTCTCGTGCTGATTATCTTGACTCCGGCGGCCCCTGCTTCTTCCTCCGCTTCCGGCAGCACTTTGGTATTGAACCCAAATACCGCTCCGAGATACCTGTCGTTCTCCCTGACCGCAGCCGCCTCGATCACTTCGCGCTTCGTTACCTGTCCCACGCTCGCGCTGCGCACAGGGATGCCTTCCCGCATCAGCAGCTTCGTGACCGCTTCCAGGCTCCCCAGCGAATCTGTTTTTAGCACGATGCCGTTCTGGTCTGTCTGCACTTCTATGCTCTCGACCTCTTCCTCCACCATGCGTTTCGCGTTCTCTTCGTCGACTGCCACGAGCAGTGTCGAGCCGGGTAGCGCCTCATCCAGGCCGGGCGCAGCTATCTTCACTCCGCACGAGGCGTGAACCTCATCGACTGCGTGAAACTTCTTCTTCGGGTCACGTATCTCTTCGAGCGGCTTTGGTTGCAGCAAGGCGCGCACGTTAGTTGTTATGCATCCCCTTCTGCCGCACACGACTATCCTATCGCCTTTCTTCACCACGCCGTCGTACACGATGACGTCGATGGTTGCCCCAAGGCCCCGAACTTCCTTGACTTCGAGCACTGTGCCCTTGCCCGGGCCGGAAACGTCTGTTTTGAGGTCTAGGTACTTCTGGCACAGGCCCGCTATGTACAGCAGCAGCTCTGGTATCCCCTCACCGGTCTTGCCGGATGTCGGGATAATCACGATCTGTTTCGTGAAGTCGTCGACGCGATCGAAGCGCTCGCAGTTGAATCCGTGCTTGTACAGTTCGCCGACGAGCATGTACGTCTTTTCATCGAGGCGCTTCCTCGTTTCCGCGTCCTGGCCTGCGAAGGAGTCTGAGAAGCAGGCTTTCTGCATGGGTTTCCAGCCGAACAAGCGGTCTATCTTGTTGGCTGCTACGATGAAGGGCACTTTATACGTCTTGAGTATCTCAATGGCCTCCAATGTCTGTGGCTGCAGTCCCTCGTTTATGTCGATGAGCAGGACTGCCAGGTCTGCTATGCTGCCACCGCGCTTGCGGAGGTTCGTGAATGCCTCGTGGCCGGGAGTGTCTATGAACAGGAGTCCAGACAGGGTCAGCTCGATGCCCATCTTCTTGAGTTTCTCGCCGCACAGGCTCTTGACAGTGTCCACAGGCACTACTGTGGCGCCGATTTCCTGCGTGATCCCTCCTGCTTCTTTTTTTGCTATCGCTGTGCTGCGTATGCTGTCGAGTAGCGTTGTCTTACCATGGTCTACATGCGCCAAAATCGTGATTATTGGCTGTCGGATCGTGCTACCACCCAATGAATGCGTTGCCCCTCAGCGGCTTTTGTGGGAACTTAATCATCCCTGCCCCGAGGTCTGTGTAAGTATCTTGCATCCCGGCCTTTATAAGCGTTTAGTTTGAGTAGGGGTCTTTGTACTGCACTTCCTTGCTCTTCTTGTAGAAGTGCACCGCTCCCAGGATCGCGGCGAAGGCAACGGCCGCGAGCAGCGCCCCGACCAGTATGTCCGAGGCCGTCGTGTCTTCCTTCACTGGCTCTGGCTCCAGGCAGTCTGGACAGTTCATTTCCTGTTCATATTCTTCGCATACGCCATCGATGACGCACGGCTTCTTGTGCTCCATGCAGTCGAAGCAGTTACCCAGCGATCTCTCTTCTTCTGTGCACTCGCCGTCGTCTGCGCACGATGGCACGTAGCAATCAATGCAATCCCTGCCCTGCTCGAAATCTTCGCACACGCCGTTGTTCAGGCAGTGCGGCGCCGGTACCGCGATAATCACGGGCGCGCCCCACGTCCTGACTTCGTCGTTCATTTGGTACACGTTCAGTTCTTTTTCGACTGTGTAGTTTATCCTCACAGTGCCTTCTGCGTTGCGGATGCGCGTCCACACGACCCCGTCTTCTTCGCCGTGTTCGTGCGCTGCGTTGGCTGTCACGCTGATGTTTCCCGCGCTCTTCATGAGCGCCGGCAACGATTCCAGCACGATGAGTTCGTGAACAGGGTTCTTGAGGTTGAGCACCCTGTGCAGCGTGGTGTTCGTCGTGTAGTAGACGTACTCGTACTGGTACGAGAATCCTTTGTCGTACGAGGCGCCGCTCATGACGCCGATCGTATAAAACACCGTGTCCTCCGTGTCCCAGTCGAACAGGCCCGCATGGGCTTCGGTCACGGCCCTGACTGCGTCCGGGCTCATCTCTTCGCTCGTGAAGGTCTTCCCTGCTAAGGCTGCGGACAGCAAGATGAGCAATAAGATTTTGCGCATGGTGGTACCTAATGCCGTGAAATATAAAAAGGAGGTGGTGCGCTCATTCGAGCGCAGCCATTATCCTTGCGACTATCCCGTCGACTGGTGCGTCTGCCTTGTCGTTATGGATGTTAGCAATGACGCCCCTTGCTTTGTAGTACTCGATGAGGGGTGCTGTCTGCGCCTTGTATGCATCGAGCCTTTTCTGTATGACTGCGGGCGTGTCGTCTTCTCGCTGGTACAATTCGCCTCCGCACTTGTCGCACTTGCCTTCTTCCTGCGGCGGCATGGTCTTGAGGTTGAATACTGCTGCGCAGCTCTTGCACTGGATGCGCGAGGACAGCCTCTCTATGATGACGCTGTCAGGCACCACGAGGTTGATGACCGCTTCGATCTCTGCTATGCTGTCCAGCGCCTCGGCCTGCGTCAGGGTGCGCGGGAAGCCGTCCAGGATGTAGCCGTTGGTTGCATCATCCTCCGACAGCCTGTCCCTCACCATGTCCACAACGATCTCGTCTGGAACGAGCTTGCCTGCGTTCACGTACTCCTTGGCTTTCCTGCCGAGTTCCGTGTCTTTTGCCATGTTCTCCCTGAAGAGATCGCCAGTGCTTATCTGCGGCACGCCGAGCTTTGGCGCCACGCGGGATGCGTAAGTGCCTTTGCCTGCGCCTGGCGGGCCGAGGAAGATGAGTTTGGTCTTCATTGTGGCGCCTCCTCTTTCTTCGGCTCTGCCCCTTTCTGTGTCTTGCGCTTCTTCTCAGCTTTCTTCGCTTCCTTCTTTTCCTTGCGCGCGACCCTCCTCTCTTTCTTTGGTGTCCGGGTCCTGGTTTTTTTCTCCTCTATCTTGACTATCTTCTCTTCCTTGCCGTGCAGTCTCGTGGCCTTCTCCTGTCTGTATCGCAGCGTCCACTTCACGCGCTGCGGCTTGCGCTTGAGCTTCAGCAGGTTGGCCTCGCACTTCCTCGAGCAGAGAGGTATTATCGTGCCATCACGATCGGCGACAATCTTGCCTGTCCCGACCTGTATGTCCCTTCCGCAGAATGTGCATTTCATCTGGCTTCACCTCGCCTTGATGGCGCGGGCCTCTGTTTTCGTGTCCATGAGGACGACTATGTCCCCGACTTGGACCGGACCCTTGATGTTCCTGCGCATCACGCGCCCCTTGTCATGGCCGTCAAGCACCTTGCACATGCACTGGTGAATCTCGCCGTAAACGCCTGTCTTGGCGATTATCTCCATGACTTCCGCGGGAACGCCTTCAATCTCTTCAGCCATTCAGCGTCACCTCACTTCTTGAGTTCCGTGACTTTCTTCTGGATGCCTTCCACGAGGTCCTTTGCATCCCCGACTTCCGAGATCGCTATGGCTGATGTGGGGACGTTGATGCCTGCTGCTTCTCCCAGTTCCTTCTTCGTCGGGACGAAGATGTACGCGATGTTCTTTTCATCGCATAGGATGGGCAGATGCATCACGATCTCGGGAGGCGTGACATCATTCGCGATCACGACGAGCTGCGCCTTCTCGCGCTCGATTGCCTTGGTCGTCTCGTTGATCCCTTTCTTCAGCTTCCCTGTGTTGGAAGCTATTTCAAGTGCTTCGTATGTCCGGTCAATAAGTTCCTTTGGTGCTTCAAACTTAGGCATATTGCTCACCTTCATAGTTTCATCAGCACGCACCTCTATACGGTCATCGGTGCGATGAAAACAAGATACAATGGTTCTGCGCGCGGTCATTTAAAAAGATTGCGGCTACTTGTGCGTGAACCAGCAAGTCACGTGCCCCAGCTTCTTCTCATCCACCCGCACGAACCCGAACCTCTCGAACTGCAGCACGTCACCCTCATGGCTCTTTTCCAGGGTGTCTTCTGCCTTTCCCTGCACGCGCGTCCCGTCCGGCATGACTACGTCGCAGGCAATGCTCTTCTCCGGCAGCACCCATTGCATCTTCGGTACGTCCATGACGTGGGTGCCGGCATACTTGCCTTCCCGCACGTTGAACGCGTCCTTGAGCCTGAAATACCCTTCCTCTTCGGGCACGAGCACTTCCACCTGGCCTTCGAGCTTGTACTCCCTGAACCCGCGTTCTGGGTGATCCGGATGGTTCTTCAGGTGCACTGTCGTGGGCGGGACCTCGGTGATCGTGATGGGTTTCGGGTCCGGGACAAAAAAAAGCCTGTTGCAGTTCTCGGCGTACTTCCGGTTGCATGCCTCCAGGTTCTCCATGCTGGCCTGCACATCCTTCTCGCTGAGCCCGAAGCCGAGCCAAAACTCCCTCAAAGCCTGGGCGAAGAATCCCCGCCTCCTCAGCGCGCGCAAGGTCGGCAGTCTCGGGTCATCCCACCCGGCGTAAATGCCTTCTTTTATCTCGCGAGCCATGCCGCTCGTACTGAGTTTGCCGAAGTCGTGTAATGCCACCCTCCCCCAGTAATATGTTTCCGGGTACTTCCACTTCATGTACTCGTACAAGTACTTCTGCCTCTCCGTGCTGTCGCGCAAGTCTTTGCCGCGGATTATGTGCGTGACTTGCTGGTCGTGGTCTTCTATCGCTCCGGCGAAGTCGAGCATGGGCCAGACAGAGTACTGCGGCGCTTTTGGGTGCTGCCTCTCCACTATGCGGAAGCATGTCCAGTCGCGTATGGCCGGGTCCTTGTGCTTCATATCAGTCCGGATTTTAAGCACGGCCTCGCCGGCATGGACTTCGCTGTTCAGCATTTTCCTCCACAGCTCAAGCGTCTCCTTCTTGCTCTGCTTGCGGTGCGGGCATGGCTTGCCCTTCGTGCGCAAGTCCCGGAATGTTTCCGCATCGCATGAGCAGACGTAGCACGCACCACGCTCTATGAGTTCTTCTGCGTATGAGTAATACTGCTCCATGCGGTCCGACATTATGATGACCCTTCCCGGTCTCGCGCCAAGCCACTCCATGTCCTCGAGGCACCACTCGTACGCTTCGAGCATGGGCCGCTTCTTGTCCGGGTCTGTGTCATCGAACCTGCACAGGAACGTGCCGTCGTACATCTTCGCGTACTCTGAGTTGATCACAATCCCTCTCGAAGAGCCGAGTGTGGGAGGGCCGTTTGGGTTCGGTGCGAACCGCACGACGACACGCCCCTTGAAGGCGTTCCTCAGCTCTCTCAATACTTTCTTCTCCTCCTCCTTTTTCTCGAGCGCGTCTGGCCATAACTGCAAGAGTTTCTCTTTCTTCTCCTCGGCGCTCCAACACGAAGACTCCTCAATCGTTTTCCGTATGGCCTGCACGACTTCCTTAGCCTTGCTCCGCAGTTCAGGCGCTTCCCCCATGACCTTGTTCATGACTACACTTACGGATGCCTCACCGTGCTCCAGCTCATTCTTCAGCACGTGCTTGAGTACCAGCAGGTCATTCATCATACCACTGCCTGTTGCGTGTCCCTGAGTGCGTAGCGCACGTTGTCTATGCCGCGGTTATGGCACCACTCTCTCAGGCGGTTCATGATCACTACGTTACAGCCTTTCAACTGGTTCACGTTCCTCGAGCCCGTGAGGAACATGGCTATCCTGAGTTCTTGGATCATGCTCTCAACATCCTTCTCGAGCGTCTTCTTCTCCAGTGACTTGAGCGCGGGCAAGGCGAAGCCGACGAGGTTCGCTCCGAGCGCCAGCGCTTTAGCGGCCTGCAGGCCGTTGCGTATGCCGCCGGTCGCTATGGTCGGCAGCGCCCCGGCGCACTCCACCACGCTGGCTGCCGTGGGTATGCCCCACGCTGTGAACGGCGTTTGTATCC
>JAFGGZ010000051.1 GCA_016939415.1 Candidatus Iainarchaeum sp.
AGCTACGCTCCCCCCACAACGGGCGCGGAGGGATTCGAACCCTCGACCGCCGGCTTTCTTCTTCCACTGCAAACACACGCGGACAGGTGGGTTCCAACAAAGGAACCCGCCCCGCCGCTCCATGCGCGAATGGAGCTAGAAGGCCGGTGCCCTATGTTCCCGGAAGTTGTTACGCCACTGCTCTCGCAGCGGCAACCTCCTCCTGGCTAGGCTACGCGCCCACGAATGAATAGTTTGTAATCAATAGTATTAAAAGGTGATCGAGACTACATCACGTCCGGAGCATCAACACCCAACAACTTCAACGCATTGCCCAACACCACTGCAGTCGCTTCTACAAGAGCCAGGCGCTCAACCTCCTCCTCGCTGCCGATGACCGGCGTTGAAGCATAAAAATGATTGAACGTGTTCGCCAAGGAGTACGCGTAGTTCGCAACCAGGTGCGGGGAATAATTCTTCGCAGCGCGCTCCACAACATCAGGGAACTCGGCGATAGCACGCGTGAGGGCAAGCTCGTCCGCGGTCTTCACCGGCCCCACCTTCGGCTTCTTCCCAGACTTCTCCAAGATCCGCTTCGCCCGCGCGTGAGCGTACTGGATGTAAGGCGCGCTCTCGCCGTTGAAATCCAAAGCACGATCCCACGAAAACGTGATCGTCTTGTTGTTGCTGACGCGCAGCATCTCGTACTTCATCGCGCCGACGGCAACCGATTCCGCCACGCGCTGCTTTTCATTGTCCGATAGATCGGGATTCTTCTCGTTAACAGCAGCAAGAGCCTTCCTCCTCGCCTCAGCAGCCAAGTCATCATACAGAACCACCTGGCCTTCACGGCTCCTCATCTTCCCCTCCTCAAGCATCACGAGCTCATAAGACAAGTGACAACACTTCTTGGCCTGAGGGAAACCCCACAACTCCAACGCCTTGAACAGCTGCTGGAAGTACTGCTTCTGCTCGCTCGCAACCACGTACACGCTCCGGTCCACTCCGAAGTCCTCGAACTTGTGCTTGGCGAGCGCGAGATCTGCCACCATGTACAGCGTGGTGCCATCGCTGCGCTCCAGCACGGCCACGCCCAAGTCATCGAAGTCGATGATGACCATGCCCTGATCCCTCTTCGCCACGCCTTTCTCAAGCATGTCCCTGACAATGTCCTTGCCCTCCCCAACGACATCGCTCTCGAAGAACCACTCGTCGAAACCGACCCCCAACTCATTGTAAATGCGCTTGAAGTCGCTCAAGCTCCACTCGCGCGTCCTCTTCCACAAGCCAGTGATCTCCTTGTCGCCGGACTCCATGCGCTGCTGAATCGTGCGGACATCATCCTCCTCAGTGTCAGCTTCCAAGCGCTGGCAGGCATCGCGGTATATCCCGCCAAGCCACCTGCCCCTGTTCTCCGGCGGACGCTCATGCTGATGGAACTTTATGTAACCCCACAACGTCTTGGCAACGTGCGCGCCGAAGTCATTGATGTAATTCGCTTTGGTCACGCGATAGCCATTGAACGAGAGGATGCGCGACAACGAGTCGCCCAACGCAATGTTGCGCAAGTGACCGATGTGGATGGACTTATGCGTGTTCGGCTGCGAGAACTCGACCATCACACGCTCCTTCTTCCTCAAGCCGGAGCCATACTTGCTGCCGTCCTTCAGGGCCTGCTTCACCACCGCTGCACTCATCTTATCACGGTCAGCGAAGAAGTTCACATACGGGCCGACAGCACGCACCTCGCGGATGAGGCCAGACGCCTTAATTCTCTTCGCGAGCTTCTCTGCGTTCTCCTTAGGATTGCCGCCCATCGAGAATGCAATGCTCGACGCCAAGTCACCCAGCTTCGGGTCCGGTGGAGTGGTGAGACTGTTCTCAGCAATCTTCCGGCCCACTGCATCAGAGAGAGCGCCGGCTACTTCCTTGCGGAACTTGCGCATGCATACCACTACCGCAGAGGCACTTATTAATCTTACAGTTCACTGGTTGACTGCGAGCTTGCCGAAACGCCCGGTGCTGAGCTGCTTGTCGCCCCTGAACTCACTGACCCAGCCGTTCTCAATGGTTATCTTGTCGCCGGCCTTGACCTTGTCGCAGTCATCGTTCCAAAGCGTCACGCTCACATCACCAGTATCGTCCTTGGTCTTGATGGTGCAAACCGTGCCCTTGCCGCGAGCATTAGTCCACTCACGGACCTCTCCAACTTCAACTACTTCCAGCGTGATTGTGTCCACGCCCTTTCCTATCTCGAGATCGCTTACGTTCATTGAATCACCTAAAGAATGAGCGGTGCGTATTGTGTTCATTCTTATATTAAAAGGTTTTGCGGTAAACATATTTATACAACGCCGACCTAATCCTCCTAGGTGTGTTGAAATGCTTGTAAGGGATGTCATGACAAAAGACGTGCACAAACTGAAGCCCGAAGACTACGTGCTCGATGCAGTGAAGCTGTTCAAAAAGCATCACGTGTCCGGAGCTCCAGTCGAGGAGAACGGCCGCCTCGTAGGCCTGCTGTCAGAGAGGGACGTGCTCCAGTACCTGGAAGTGCACGAGTTCGGCAAGCACCTCGTCCTGCCCGCGCCGTTCGACATCATAGAAGCAGTACTCGACATGCAAGCCGAGGTCGAGGAAGTGCGCCGCGAGTTCGACAAGCTCAAGCACGCCTACATCAAAGATATCATGAAAAAAGAAGTCATAACAATACACCCCGACGCGCACGTCAGCGAAGCCGCGGACATCATGCTCGAAAAGCATGTGAACAGGCTGCCCGTAGTGGAAAGCGGGAAAGTCATGGGCATAGTAACGCGCTCAGACATACTCAAGAGCCTGCTATAACAACAGAATCGAGTAAGCCAGAAGCATGGCGCTGCACGACAACACGGGAATCGTGAAGTTGTCGTTCACAGCGCGGATGTACGCCTCAGCCAGCATGCCCACAGTCGCTCCGATGAAAGCAACCACCACAGCATACTTCAGAGGCACAACAACCAGCGAGAGTACAGGGATTATGACCAGGAACGCCGACCCGAAGCCGATGAAACTCCCTTCATAACTCTTCGTCTTAGTGCGCGGCAAGCGCTTCGTGCCAATGATGCGGCCGAGCCCCGTACTGATGCCATCACCCACCGCGACGATGAGCATGGACGCCACGACGAATTCCTTGGGCGCGCCAGCAATCAGCGTGAAAACGACGAAAGTCAACAGCACGCCGGTGAAATACCACTTGACGCCATAAGCCACAGGCTTGCCCTCACGCTCGGTGTGCTTCACCAAGCCATAAACGAGAGGCACCTGCTTGCCCTTGTTTATGAAATGCGCGAACACGAACGTGGAGACAGTGGCCACGCTCAACAACGCAAAACCCATCCACACGGACAGGAAGAGCACCGCCAACGCAAAAAGGATGCCTGTCGCGAAGTGAACAGACTTCCGCTTCGTCTCAAGATGCATGCACAAAAGAAGCGCAGCGCATATAAAAAACCTGCTGCAAGCAAAGTATTTAAATAACGAGAAACTATTTTATAGCCCGGTGGGCGCATAGCTTAGCCAGGTCAGAGCGCCGGTCTTATAAGGCTCGCTCTGCGAAAGTCTCCGCGAGCCGGAGACAACCGGAGGTCGAGGGTTCGAAACACCACACGCGGATTACACGCCATTAAGTGAATCGCGTGCGGGCGAAAATCCCTCTGTGCCCACTACACACTTCGTAATCACAAGGTGAGATAATCATGACCGAACACGAAAAAGCTCATACGCACCACGAAACCCACAAAGAACACGAGGACAAGCCGAAGCGCAGGTCCCGGCGAAAAGAAGTCGAAGCAGCATTCACAACAGAGACCTGGAACAGGATAATCGTCCTCGTCGGAGCAATACTGATCATAGGCATACTCGCAGGCGTCGGAGTGCTCATGGACCGCATGCAAGCCAACCAATACCCCCTAGTCGGCCCGTACTGCCCGATAAACACTGCTGAAACCGGTGACGGCATCGTGTCACCGGACAAGGCCGAGGAACAGCTCGGCAAGTTCATAAGCCTCGCATCCGGCGCAACGCCCGAATTCACGGAAGTCAAGTCCGAAATGGGGCTGTACATCGTCACCGGAGCACTGCCCTCATCAGAGGGAGAGCAAAGCTTCGAAGTGTACATGACAAGAAACGGAGAAATCGCGTTCATGCAGATGGTGAACCTCACAGAAGCCATAGACTTCTTCGAGTCAAGCGGCGCAGCCAGCACGTTCGCGCCTCCGAAACAAGAAAAGCCCCTGGTCCAGTTCTTCGTCATGAGCTTCTGCCCGTACGGCAAGCAAGCCGAACAAGGACTCTCACCAGTCCAAGACGCGCTCGGCGACAAAGTAATGTGGGAGCCGCACTACGTCATCTACTCACACTACGCTGACGAAAGCGAAGACTACTGCATCGAGAACGGCGAGTACTGCTCAATGCACGGCATCCGAGAGCTCAGGGAAGACATAAGGCAGTTGTGCGTGCTCAAGCACTACGGCACTGAAAAGTTCTGGGACTACGTCGACGCAGTCAACGCACAATGCACCATAAGCAACATAGAAACGTGCTGGAAAGAAGCAGCCAAAAAGGCCGGCGTCAGCGAAGACTCAGTGACACAATGCCTCGACACAGAAGGCACGGCGCTCATCAAGGCAGAATACGAGAAGAATCAGGAGTTCGGCGTGAGCGGGTCACCCGCAGTCTTCATCAACGGCGAACAATACTCCGGAGGACGCGCGCCAAACGACTACAAGAACGCAATCTGCCCCGCCTTCACAGCACAGCCGTCGGAGTGCTCGCAAGAGCTTTCCACATCATCCAGCGGCTCTGCAGGAGAATGCTGAGGTGAACGAACATGCCAGCAAAGAAAAGAACAGCGAAAAAGACGAGAAAGAAAGCCACCCTGCCGACCATGACTGAACAGAAGAATGGCGCAGAAGAGCTCTCGCCAGCAGCATGGAACAAAGTCATCGTGCTAGTCGGAGCGCTGCTCGTCATCGGCATACTCGCGGGAGTCGGCAACCTCGTGACAAACCTGCAGAGCGCCGACAGCCTGCAATACTCACCCTCGTGGGGCGCGAACGCCGAGCCATCCGGTGCAGCAAAGCACACCGAGAGCGAGGTCAAGGACCTCGTCTACGCTGCCATGGAGTACTACAAGACCGGCGGCAGCATAGAATACGCTGCCTACGACCAGAACACAGGCAAGTGGAACATACGATTCGTCGCAGTCAAAGCAACCGGCCAAACAGTCGATTTCGACGTGGTAGTCGACGACGAAACACTGTCCATTGACTCCATGAAATACAACATGCCCATCCCGGACTTAAGCCCGAAAAACATAGAACCAGGCAACGACCCAGTACTCGGCAGGGAAACGGCAGCGGTAACGCTCGCCATGTACAGCGACTTCGACTGCGGGTTCTGCAAGCAGGGATACGACACGGTAAAGCAACTGAAGGAAGAGTACGGCGACAAACTCCGCCTCGTGTTCAAGAACTTCCTCCCCAACTCGCAGAGCGGCACGAGCATGACCGCAGAGGCAGGAGAGTGCGCTCACGAGCAAGGCAAGTTCTGGGAATTCGCAGACAAGCTGTTCGCAGGCGAAGACATGGCAGCCCGAACAGTGAGGAACACAGCAGAAGAACTAGGACTGGACATAGACAAGTTCGACTACTGCATGAACACGCAATTCTACGCGAACGAGGTCGCAGCAGACAACCTTGAAGCGATCCAAGTCGGAGCGAGCGGCTCGCCCACATTCTTCGTGAACGGCCGGATAGTCAGGGGCGCGCAACCAATCGAAGAATTCAGGGACCTCATCGAAGAAGAGCTGGCGTGAAGCCAGGCTCACTTCACATCGTAGCCGCGATTGCGGAGCTCGTTGCGGCGCAAGGGAGCTTGCGCCCTCGCCCTTCTCACAATGTCATCCCGCTCTTGCCTCTTGATCTCATCATCATCGGGCTCGCGCGCAGGCTGCGGAGCGGATTTCCTGCGCTTCTTCATCTCCCTGACTACTTTAAGGATTTCAGGCTCCTCAGGCACCGACCCGCAGATCGTTTCCAGCTTCTCCATCGTGATGCCGTGGCCCTCCAACGTCCCGGGATCGAATCGCTGCCTGAACTCAGGCTCGAACGGGTTGTCCTCATGATCCAAGTTGCGCAAGGACCAGTACACAACACCCATATTAAGAGAAGCTTTCGCAAGAGCAGTGAAAATCTCTCGGCTAGCATCTGAAAAGCTTATTAACGCCTGCGTACGCAGCGAGTTTACAGCCTCATCATGGTTTTTGAGCACATACTTAAGGTCACGGAAATGACCAGAATCGAGTGTGTGCGGCAAAACAGCCAACCGGCGCAAGCACTCAAAGTATTTCAGCGCAGTCTTATTCATTTCTTACGCACCACCACAACCGCCGTGTCGGTTGACGCCAACTCGTAGTATCGCTCACGCGATACTACCCCACAAACACGCACGAAAATCACTTCTCACACACCACCATCGCGCACTCCAACCCTTTTCCTGCCAGAGCGCTACCGCGCTCACCCGCGAAAAAGCGTTGA
>JAFGGZ010000006.1 GCA_016939415.1 Candidatus Iainarchaeum sp.
CGAAGTGCAGGCGCAAGTCCAAGATCGTGCTGAAGGAGATGAGCGGCTGCGGGACTGTGCATTCTTTCACTGTGACTCACACGGCTTTGGAGGGCTTCGAGACGCAGGTGCCTTACATCCTTGCTGTTATCGAGCTTGCAGAGGGTCCGAAGCTCATGGCGCAGCTCTGTGACGTGGAGTTGGACGAAGTCCGCATCGGCATGCCCGTGCATGCGGTGTTCCGCCGTGTGTCCGAGGATGGGGATTCGGGCATCATACACTACGCTTTTAAGTTCACGAAAGAAGAGTAATCCAGCATGAAGCCGCTATCCTTGTACAAGCGCCTTCTCAAGGAGTACGGTCCGCAGCATTGGTGGCCCGCAGAAACGCAGTACGAAATCATAGTGGGCGCCATACTCACGCAGAACACTGCCTGGAAGAATGTGGAGAAAGCTGTGAAGAACCTGAAGGAAAGGGACCTGCTCTCGCCGGAAGCCGTTTCCTCGGCGCGCGTCGCTACGTTGGAGTCGTGCATACGGCCTGCTGGCTTCTTCAGGCAAAAAGCAGAGCGGTTGAAGCACGTCACTAGCCACTTCCTCGGGTATCCTTCTTTGGACGCGTTCTTCGGGCGTCCCACAAGCCTTGTACGGGAGGAGTTGCTCTCGTGGAACGGTATCGGGCCGGAGACTGCGGATAGCATACTCTTGTACGCAGGAGGCCACGCAGTGTTCGTCGTCGATGCTTACACGAGGCGTCTCTGCGAGCGCTTGGGGTGGCCGCATGGCTCGTACGAGGAAGTCCAGTCATTTTTTGAGCGTGGCCTGCCGCGTGATGCAGCGTTGTTCAACGAGTTCCACGCGCTCATCGTGGAGCATGCGAAGCGATACTGCAGGAAGAACCCGCTGTGCCCGTGCTTTATTGCATGCGCACGGAGTACGTGATTTCGTACCTGCGCTTCCCCGTCTTCCTGTCGAGGCCGACGAGCTTGTACGTCGTCTTTACTTTCGCTCCCTTGTTAACAAGCTTGGCAGCCGCGTTCTTCGCTGCTTGCGCAGAGCCGAGGTACACATCCACTCCGTCCTTGACTTCCTCGAAGCGGAACACTTCCGCCATCCTCTCTTTCCTTGACGTGCTCCTGTTCTCGTTGCGTACTGCGCGGAATGCGTCTGTGACTGCTTCTTCCGGGCCGCGCAGCTGCATCTTTGCGTTGTGGTACGTGCTCTGTTTCTTGCTGCATACGTCGCACTGCCTCTTCCTGAGCGTTATTTGAATCTCCTTGCTCAGCTCCGCTTCATTCTCCCCGAGCCTGCCCGCGACTTTGATGAGCATGACCGGACCCTTCTCTGTCTCGCCCACTATGCTGGCGGTGATCGTTGGTTCGGACAACTTGGTTTTGACTTTCGATGCTATGAATGGTTCTAGCTCGCTGCTGGTCCAATTCTTGCCGAGGTGTGCGCGGAGGCAGTTTGGGCATTCCTCGATCTCCATGTCTTGTATTTCCACGATGTCCGGGTGGTCTGCTAGGTAGCAGTCTATGCAGAAGCCCTTGTGCATGGGCTTGCCTTCGGCGCCGCACTTCGGGCAGAACTTCTTCATCTCACGTAGTCCTCCACTTTGTACTTGTCCCGCAGGCTCGGTGAGAATGCATCGCAGCCCATCTCGTCGTTCACCCATTCTTTGAGGGCGTCGCATGCCGGCGGGTCCCCGTGGTTCACTAGGACGAGGCTTGGGTCGACGCTTTTTATGAATGCATGCAACCCGTTCGCGTCTGCGTGGGCGCTGAGGTCGAAGTACCTCACGTCTTTGTCAGAGTAATCTATTGTGAGTTCTTCGAACGTGAACTTTGTCGAGGTGAGCAGTTGATTGCCGGGAGTGCCTTCCACCTGATAACCCGTGAAAAACACCGCGGAGTTTTCTACGTGCTTAAGTTCAGCGAGGTATGATACCGACGGCCCGCCTGTCAGCATGCCTGCTGACGAGATTATGACTGAGGGTTCGTTGAATACTGTCTTCCTCTCCTGAGTGGACTTTATCCATTCCACCCACGTGAGCGCCGAGTACATCTCGTTGAAGTCCCTGAAGTACTCCGGGAACTCGAGGTAGACTTCTGCGACTTTCCTGCACATGCCGTCTAGGTATACCGGGACATTAACCTTGTTCTTGTGCAGGAGAGTGACGAGTTCCTGCGACCGCCCCACTGCAAAGGCCGGGCAAAGCACGCTGCCTCCTTTGTCTGTCACTTCTTCTATGCCTGCTATGAACGCTTCCTCAACTTCCTTGCGCGGTGGGTGATCCCTGTCACCGTACGTGGCCTCAACTATGAGCACGTCCGCCTTGCCAGGCGGCTGGCAGCCGTTGTGAAGGTTAGTGCTGGTTGTGTTGAAGTCTCCGGAATAGACGACGTCGTATTCATCCTGGTGGACGAGTACGTTGCCGGCTCCGAGTATATGTCCTGCATCATGGAATTCCGCGCTCATGTCCGAAGTGATGACGAAGTGCTTGTCATAGTTGTGCGTGAAGGTGTTGCGCAGCATTCGCTTGTACATGGGCGAGCTGAAGGTGTTGTACTTGTTGTACTTCGCGATTTTCATAGAATCTTCTAGCAGTATCTGTATCAGCGGGACTGTCGGCGTGGTGCAATGAATAGCGGGTTCTGCGGCACGGAACAGGTTGGGTATGCACCCGGAGTGATCCAAGTGCGCGTGGGAGAGGAGGACTGCGTCCAGGAATCCGTGCACGGGCAGCGGAGAGAGTGGTTGTGCTATGTCTTGGCCCATGAGTTTGATGCCGTAATCCAGCATGACGCTGCTGTTCTTGCTTTCGAGCAGCACGGCGCTGCGGCCTACCTCGCGGGCCGCGCCGTGGAAAGATATTTCTATTGTATCACCCGGCTCTAATTACTCCCGGAAAGCTTTATAAATGTTGGCAGAGTGTTTTCGTTTAATGGATATGGATACTGCCTTCAAGCTGCTAGAGGATTATGGCATACCGGTCGCGAAGTATGGTCGCGTCCGCTCTTCCAAGGCCGCCGCCCGCTTCGCTAAGGGCATGTATCCTGTGGTGCTGAAGGTTGACTCTCCTGACATAATCCATAAGACAGACAGGGGAGTGGTTGCCACGGATGTCAGGGACGAGAAAGCTCTGTGTCAGGCCTTTGACAGGATTACCCGCAAGGCAGGGAACGCGCGCGTGCGTGGCGTGATTGTCCAAGAGCACGTGAGCGGCGAGGAGGTCATGGTGGGAGCGAAGCGCGACCCCCAATTCGGCAGCGTCGTTCTGTTCAGCTTGGGCGGTGTTTTCGTGGAGGTCCTCAAGGATTTTGCTGTTCGCGTGACTCCGATAACGCGCGCTGATGCAGAGGGCATGGTGCGGGAGGTCAGGGGTTATCCCGTGCTTGCTGGCGCGAGGGGGCGGAAGCCAGTGGACATTGACGCGCTGGTCAAGGTCATCCTCGCCGTCTCGAAGATAATGGATGGGAATCCATCCATCAAGGAGCTGGATGTCAACCCGCTGTTCGCTTCAGAGGATGGCGTGAAGGCGGTTGATGTCCGCGTGATCGAGTGAGTTTTATGTACAAGATACGGATCCATGGTCGCGGAGGGCAAGGTGGCAAGGCCGCTTCCAAGATACTGGGTGCAGCCCTCTACCTTGAAGGCTACGAGGTGCAGGACTTCGCTCGGTATGGTTCCGAGAGGAGGGGCGCGCCGGTCGAGGCGTTCGTTCGTTTCGATAGGAATCCCATTCTGGAGCGGGGCTACATCAACGATCCTGACTGCGTGATGGTCCTGGACGAGAGCCTCATTGGCATTGTGGATGTTGCCGCGGGCCTGAAGAAAAACGGGTTGCTCATCATCAACACGCCAAAGAAGCCGTCTCAGTTCCGCGGGTTCAAGGGTTTCAGGGTCGTGACAGTCGATGCCCGCAGCATAGCGCTTGAAACAGTTGGGCTGCCCGTGTACAACACGGCGATGCTCGGAGCGTTTGCCAAGGCCACTAATCTGATTCACTTCAAGTTCGTGAGGAAGGCTTTGGAGCGTGAGCTCGGCAAGAAGCTCGGTGAGAAGCTTATCGAGAAGAACATGGATGCTGTGGAAAAGACGTACGATGTCACAGAGGTGCCTAAATGACAAAGGTTCTCACGTACAAGTACGACGGTCCGCGCGGAGCGCCGGTCATGAAGGCGGATGCGAGCGCTGCGCGCGTCGATACCGGTTCTTGGCGCGTGAACAGGCCGGTCATTGACTTGTCAAAGTGCATCAAGTGTCACATGTGCTGGCTGGACTGTCCTGATGGCGCGATATACTTGGACAAAGACGGCAAGCCCCACGTTGACTACACGTTCTGCAAGGGATGTTTGGTGTGTGCGAATGAGTGTCCTGTCAAGTGCATTGCTGTCGAGGCTGAGAAGAAGTAAAGCCTTTTATGCGGCATTCTCTCTTCTTTATGCATGCACGGGCCCACAAGCTCTCAGGCGTATCTGAAGCGCACTTACCAGTTTGAGGAAGCACTCCTAACCGCTGTCGGCTCTGCACTGAGAAGGATGCGGGAAGTGCGCTTCTTTGACAACACTGCTCTCGAGAGGCTTGGGATGATGGACGACCGTCTCTTCTCGAAGCAGGAAGCTGATCTGGAGATGGGTCATCCAGAGCGCATGCTCACGCCTGATGGCTTTGTGCTGAGCAGGGACATGAACGTGGCTGTTGAGGCGAAGACATTCATCCATCCCGCAGACAAAAATCTCTGGACGACTTTCAACCGCAGGCTCATCGTTCCGGCACGGCAATTCGTCGGCAATCAGATTCACGCATCCTCTGGTTCTCTGCAGTCCATTTTGGGGGGTGTTCCCGGGCAAACCCAGAAGACCCTGCTCTTGACGAATGCAGTTCCGGATGGCAAGGCGAAGCGCTACGCCGCCGCGAACGGCGTGTTCATCATAAGCGTCCACGAGCTCGAGAAACTCGCAGACCACATACTCTGTGATGACTTGCGGACGCAGGAGCTTGTCCGCAAGGAGCTGCTTCGCCACAAGACGAGCATACTCGCCGAGTTCCCTGAACTGACGGCCAGCCATTTCACTCCCAGGATCGAGAGAAAGCTCTCGCGCAGCCGGCGGCGTTGAGCGCCGTCACTTATTTATACTCTCTGCGCTTATTCTCTGTCATGGAGAACCTCATAACCGGCAACGAGGCTGCGGCTTGGGGTGCGCGTCTCTCGCGCGTGGAATGCATCCCGAACTTTCCGATAACCCCTCAGACAGAGATCATAGAAACGCTGGCGCAGTGGATTGCGGATGGCGACATGGACGCGGACTTCTGGACGCTGGAGTCAGAGCATTCTGTTCTCAGCGCCGCCATCGGCAGTGAAGCTACCGGGGCGCGCACGTTCACTGCCACGTCCTCGCAGGGGCTCGTGCTCATGCACGAGGTCATGTACATCGCTTCGGGCATGCGCTTGCCGTTTGTGATGGCTACTGTGAGCCGGGGTCTCTCCGCGCCCATAACCTTGTGGAGCGACCACAATGACTTCCTCGCCAACCTGAACACGGGCTGGCTCATGTTTCACGCCCAGAACAATCAGGAGATCCTGGACAGCATCATAATGGCTTATAGGATCGCAGAGGACAATAAGGTCCTGCTGCCTGCCATGGTGAACATGGATGGCTACGTTCTTTCGTACACGAAGGAGCCTGTCGAGTTCCCGGCGCAGGCAAAGGTGGACAAGTTCCTGGGCAAGTACCGGCCAAAGCACGCGTTCTTTGACGCGAAGAATCCTTTGGTGCAGGGTCCCGCAGTGCTTCTGCCTCACGATTACACTTACTTCCGCTACCAGCATGACACTGCGGCCCGCAACGCCCTGAGTGTCACGCGCAAGGCGTGTGAGGCCTTCAGGAAGCAGTTCGGCCGTGAGTACGGCCTTCTTGAGTCGTACAAGTGCGATGACGCGAAAACCATTCTGGTGACCCAGGGTAGCATAAGCACGACTGCCAAGGCTGCGGTGAATGCGATGCGCAAGAAGGGGAAGAAGGTTGGGTTGCTTCGCCTGCGCCTTATCCGGCCGTGGCCTGCGAAGGACGTTGCTCGCGAGCTCGCTAACGCAGAACACGTCGCAGTGCTCGACAAGAATGTCGCGCCTGGCCAGGGGGGCATCATGTCACCGCATGTCAAGGCAGCTCTTTTCGAGTACGGTGCCAAACCCATCGTGACGAGTTTTATCATGGGTTTGGGTGGTAATCCCGAGAGCGTGGGCATGTTCGAGGAGGCTGTGCGTTTGGCTGAGAAGGACAAGCGTGGGGGGGTGTTGTGGCTTGAGTGAGCTTCAGACGATAGCGGATATTCCCAAGGAAAACCTCTTGAGCGGCGGCACTGCGGCATGTCCAGGTTGCGGCAGCATCACCGGCCTGAAGATGGCGCTCTTGATCATGGGCAAGGACACTGTGGTCGTGAACAGCAGCGGGTGCATGACATTGCTATGCAATTATCCGCGCACGCCGCTGCGTGTGCCATGGATCCACAATGCCATTGAGAACGCTCCGTCCACTGCATCAGGTATTATCCGAGCGGCAAAGCGGTTGGGCAAGAAGCTCAATGTGTTGTGTTATTGCGGTGACGGCGCGACGTACGATATCGGTCTTCAGGCGCTTTCGGCTGCGATAGCCCGGAACGAGGACTTTGTCTACATCTGCTACAACAACGGCTCTTTTGGGAATACTGGTGACCAGTGGAGTACTGCCACGCCTTTGTTCGCGAACACGACGACTACTCCGGTTGGCAGGAAGAGTCGCGGCAACACATTGTCGCGCAAGGACATGGCCAAGATCATCGGCGCGCATGGCTGTTATTCCGCGACTGCGTCCCTTGCTTATCCACTGGATTACTTGCGCAAGGTCAAGAAGGCGAAGGAGATCAAGGGTCCTGCGTACATAGAGCTGCTCGCGCACTGCCCGACGGACTGGCACTTCGATTCTGGTCAGGGCATGAAGATAAGCAGGCTGGCGGTTCAGACTGGGGTCTGGCCGCTGTACGAAGTGGTTGATGGAGTGCTTTACCTGCAGAGTGACAAGACCCGTCCTGTCGAGGATTTCCTGAAGACGCAGGGGCGTTTCAAGCATCTAACCAAGCGCGAAACGGCTGCTATACAAGCAGAGGTCGACAAGGAGTGGGACATGTACAAGACCGGCGAGTACTGGAAGACGGATGAGTATTAGCATGGGCGCGGACATCAAGGCAGTGGTTGGGGGCAGGTATTTCGGTTTGGCTGTTGACGCAGTCATAGTCCACGATGGGAACGTGCTTCTCACGAAGAGGGCCATCCCGCCGTTTGAAGGCATGTGGTGCCTTCCAGGTGGTCATGTGGGTATTGATGAAACGATGCGCCAGAGTCTCGTCCGCGAGGTGCGTGAGGAGACTGGCCTCGAAGTGGTGGTGGGGGATTTGGTGGGCGTGTATGATGCTTTGGACAGGGACCCGCGCGGAAGGGTGGTTGCTGTGGCGTTCTGCTGCGACCCTGCTGGCACTGAAACAGTTTTGAATAGCGAGGTCTCTGGGTTCTGGTGGTGCCCTCTGGCAGAGTTGCCTGATGTGATGGGTGCGGATCACAGGCAGGTTTTGGAGGATGCGAAGAAGGTGATTGGATGAAGTGGAACCTGAAGCCCATCTTTTATCCGAAGAGCGTGGCAGTTGTCGGTGCGAGTGAGGAGCCCACGAAAATAGGCCACGTGATCCTGCGAAACTTTCTGAAGAGCTTTGATGGGAAGGTCCATCCCGTGAACCCGGGCCACAAGGAGCTTGAGGGACTGAAGTGCTACCCTAAGGTGTCCGATGTGCCGGGCGGCATTGACTTGGTGGTGATAGCTGTTCCCGCGCGGTTTGTTCCGGATGTAATGAGGGACTGCGCAAAGAAGAAGGCGAAGGGAGTCATCGTAATCACTGGTGGGTTCCAGGAGATCGGGCGCAAGGACCTTGAGGATGAGGTGCGAAACATAGCCAACAAGGCAGGCATCCCCATCATCGGCGTGAACTGCTTAGGCGTTTTCGACACGAACACGCAGGTCGACACGCTGTTCCTTCCCAGGTTCAAGCTGGAGCGGCCGAGGCGTGGTGGGATCTCCTTCATCTCGCAGAGCGGCGCAGTCGGCAGTGCTGTCCTGGATTGGGCGGGCGCTCGCGGTTTCGGCGTCAGCAAGTTCATCTCGTATGGCAATGCCACCAATGTTGACGAGGTTGATCTGCTGGAATTCCTCGAGAAGGACGAGTCGACCAAGGTCATATGCGCCTATTTTGAGGGCACGAAGCGTGGCAAGGAATTGATCAACGTTGCTCGCCGCGTTTCGTGTATCAAGCCAATCATAGCGATTAAGGCGGGTCGCAGCGCGGCCGGCGCAAAGGCAGTGTCTTCGCACACGGGCAGTCTCGCGGGAAGCGACATTGTGTGGGATGCAGCGTTCAAGCAGGCTGGCGTGATGCGCGCCGAGGGCGTTGACGATATGTTCGACATAGCGCGCGTCTTCGCAGAGCAGCCGGCACCTAGAGGCGATCGCGTAGCCGTACTCACGAATGGCGGAGGTTTTGGAGTGCTCGCTGCCGACGCATGCGTCAAGCATGGGTTGAGGATGGCCGAGCTGAGCGAAAAGACCCTGAGCTCTTTGCGACAGCATGTGCCGGAGTATGCCGTTCTGAAGAACCCGATAGACCTTGTCGGCGATGCTGATGTGGGCAGGTACGATGTCACGCTGAATGCCCTGATGAAGGACCCGAACGTGGATTCGATATACTGCATTGCGTTGTTCCAGACTGCAAGCCTTGACAGCGAGGTCGTTGATCTCATCTCTGAGGTTGGCGAGAGGAAGGAGAAACCCATCGTGACTGTGAGCACTGGCGGGGATTTCACCAAGCTGCACATGCGGCTCATGGAGGAGAACGGCATCCCGACGTTTGACACGCTGGAGAGCGCTGCGAAGGCCCTGGCCGCTGTCACTCATTACCAGGCTTTCCGCTCTTCGACTGTCTGTAAATCGTTGTGATTGCGGCGTCGATGTCTCCGTTCTCGAGTATTGTGAACAGTTCTTCTGCTGGCATGCCTGTGTAGTCGGCTTGTTTTAGGTTCTCGTTGAGCAGTTTCATGCCCAGCTCTTCTATCGATTGCCTGTTCTTCTGCTGGTCCTTCAGGTCTTTGATGCGCTTCCTGAATTCTGCGGTGCTGAGGCTGTCGTCCAGCGATATGATGATGCTGCCGAATCCTTTCGTGATCTCCGCCTTGTTCAGCGACTCTCCGGTGCGGAGTGTTCCCGAGAGCTTCAGTTTGACTAACGGCTCCCTCGCGTGCTTTTCTGCGGAAATGTTTTCGAGGAATGTCCTCGCCCGTTCCCTCACTTCCTGTGCTGTGGCGTTGTTGAACTCCATGACTTCGTAGTACTTTGTCCGCTGGGTTTCCAGTTCGTGGAACTCCAGTCCGTGTCTCGTGTCGTATACGTAGAATCCTTTCGGCTCCCGCGCTTCTTCCCTGGTTATTTGCGTGGTTATCGTGCTTCCGCAGTGCAGGAGGTTTTTGTCAATGCTTCGCTTGTGGATGTGTCCGTTTACTATGAGGTCGAAGTCTTTCGGCAGGTCGGCGGGGGATATGAAGGCGGCTTCTTCGTACACGTATCCTTTGATGTTCTGGTGCAGCATGAGCACGTTCTTTGCTCCGGCGTCTGGCGCAGGGTTCCATTCCCTGAGCACTTTCGGTGCGTATGATTCCGGGACGCCGCTCATGCCGAACACCACCACCTGCTCGCCGTCCTTCTCCAGCATTGCTTTGCCGCAGTGCAGGCGGATGAGGAGCCCGGCTGCTTCCAACGTCTGAACTGGGTTCGCGAGGTCCCTGGCCCTGCGCTCGTGCGTTCCGTGAATCGCTATGACCGGGACGCCGGAGACTGTGTATTCCGGAACGTGCTTGCCTGCATTGACTTTCACGCCAGAGCTCTTGGCTTGCAATGGGAGTGACAGCACGCGCATGGCTTTCTCCATTACTTCTTGCCGTGGCACGCGCGAGTCGAACACGTCGCCTGGCAGGAGTATGGCGTCTGATGTCTGCAGCGCTTTGTTCAGCGCTTCTTCTGCCTGAGTGAATGAGTCTTCCTGTCTCCTCGTTCCCCAGCCGAAGCCAAGGTGCGTGTCAGAGATTATGGCGAGTCGCATCGCTTTCTGTTTTTGCTGCCCGCGGTTTATAACGTCGACGGCATGGTTTTAAATGATAAATCCCTAATTCCCGTGAGGTGCATCTCATGAAGCGCAGAGTAATCATTATGGGGGCTGCTGGACGCGACTTCCACAACTTTAACACGTTTTTCCGTGACAACGAGGCTTACGAGGTGGTTGCTTTCACTGCCACGCAGATACCAAACATTGAGGGCAGGAAGTATCCTTCTGAGCTGGCTGGCAGGCTATACCCGAACGGCATACCCATCAATGCAGAGTCAGAGCTTCCTGCGCTCGTGAAGGATCTGCACGCCGATGAGGTGGTTCTCGCGTATTCCGATTTGCCGAACGAGTATGTTATGCACAAGGCGTCTATTGTGAATGCTGCTGGCGCTGATTTCAAGCTCATGGGCACTGCAGAGACCATGCTCAAGTCGTCGAAGCCGGTCATCGCCGTGTGCGCTGTGCGCACGGGCTGCGGAAAGAGCCAGACCACGCGCCGCGTGTGCGAGGAACTGAAGGCGAAGGGCAGGAAGGTCGCGGTCGTGCGACACCCCATGCCGTACGGCGACCTGGTGAAGCAGCGCGTGCAGCGCTTTGCTTCTTACGAGGATCTGGACACGCATGACTGCACTATTGAAGAGCGAGAGGAGTACGAGCCGCACATCGACCGTGGCAACGTTGTCTTCGCAGGCGTTGATTATGAGGCCATCCTGCGCGAGGCAGAGAAGGAGGCGGACGTGATCGTGTGGGATGGCGGTAACAACGACTTCTCGTTCTATGCCGCAGACAAGTACATCACTGTGGCGGACCCCCATAGGCCAGGCCACGAGCTGGGGTATTATCCTGGTGAGACCAACACCCGGCTCGCTGACGTGGTCGTGATAAACAAGGTTGATACTGCGGACCCGCGGAATGTGGAGACTGTCAAGGAGAACGTCCGGTCGGTTAATCCCGACGTAATCATCATCACTGCGAAATCCCCTCCCAAGGTGAGCGATCCTTCCGCAATCAAAGGCAAGCGCGTGCTTGTGGTAGAGGACGGCCCCACCACGACGCACGGCGGCATGCCGTATGGTGTTGCCTTCATCGCTGCCGAAGAGTTCGGCGCTGCCGAGATCGTTGACCCGCGGCCCGTCGCTTTCGGTAGCATAAAGAAGACGTTCGAGAAGTTCCCGCACCTGGAAAAGATCCTGCCCGCGATGGGTTACGGCACCACCCAGGTCAAGGAATTGGAAGCCACGATCAATGCTGTTGACTGCGATGTTGTCCTGGCCGGCACGCCCATTGACTTGAACCGCGTCATACGCGTTAACAAGCCTGTCCTGCGCGTGGGGTATGATCTGGAAGAGGTAGGCAACCCAACGATCAAGGACGTGCTTGAGGACTTCTGATGGACCTGTTCGTCTTTGATGTTGACGGCGTTCTCACTGACGAGTACGCAAGGGTTGACGAAGATCTTGTGAAGGCCGTAGACTCCCTGTCTCTCAAGCATGCGGTGGCGTTGGTCACTGGCCGGTCGTGGCAGTGGCTTGAGAAGCACGTGCTCCCCTTCATCTCTGATGGCTCGAGTATGCACTTCTTCTGCGAGAACGGCAACGTGCTTGTGAAGAAGAGCGGCGGAAAGTACCGCGCCCGGATCCTCGATGCGCTGCCAAGATTGGCTTCGGCGGAGGTGAAGCGACGCGTCTCCGGCCTTAAAGGCGTTTTTTTCGATGACTCCAAGCGGACCATGGTGAGTGTCGAGGCAGTGCACGAGCTTGCGGTGAAGGACCCCGAGCTTGTGTCTGGGGATCTGGATGCTGCGGGTGAGATCCTGAGAGAGGTCGGTGAGAGATTCTCTTTGGAGTACGTGCCCACTACTTACGCCCGCGATCTCGTGCATCCCGGCGTCAACAAGAAGAGTGCGATGAAGTGCGTCCTGCGCGCGCTCGGCTGGCCCACCCATGCTTTTGTTTTCGGCGACAGTCCTGCCGATGCACTCATGTCCGAGGCATTGTTAGAGGAGAGCGTTCCCCACGAATTCTTTTACGTGGGTGAAAAGCCTGTCAGTGCTTCGGCTGTCCGGTCTCATGAGAAGTATGCCGCTGGCACGAAAGAGCTTTTGCGCAGGTTTATCTGAGGAACGTGAGCGGGTCTTTCAGGCCGTGACCGGTTATCATGAGGACGATCTTATCGTCTCTTGCGGTGCTCATCTTCCTCAGGGCTGCGAGCGCTGCAGCGCTCGCTGGCTCGGCGAATATGCCGTCCCTCCCCAGATCCTTGATGGCTTTCATGATTTCCTTGTCGCTGACCTGCACGCCGAAGCCCTTGCTCTTCTTCATGGCTTGTAAGGCGGTCCTGGCGTTGAACGGTGTCTTGACAAGTATTGCTGATGCAATGCTCTTCGCTTTCTCGACTGGTTCTGCGTCTTCCCTGCCTTCTTCGAAGGCGTCTATTATGGGCGAGCAGTTCTCTGCCTGCACTGCCACCATTTTCGGCAGCGGCGTTCTCCTCATGCCATGAAGCTCTTCGAACCCCTTGAATATGCCAGTGAGGAGGCCTCCAGTGCCTGTGGGCACCACTATGATGTCCGGCACGCCCTTGTCTTCGAAGAGCTCGAAGCTAATGCTTTTGTATCCTTCTATGTAGTATGGGTTGAGTCCTGTTATCGCGAGGTATGACCCATGCTTAGCTTCTTCCCGAGCGGCTTTAACGCATTCGAAGAACGAGCCGCTGACGCGTTCCAGTCGTGCGCCGTAAGCGATTATCTGCGCGAGCTTTTCTTTCGGCGTGTCTTTCGGGACGAATACCTTGGCTGTCATGCCTGCGTGCGCTGCGTACGCAGAGACGCTGGCGCCCATGTTGCCGGTGCTTGCCGTGCACACGTTTTTGAATCCTTCTTTCTTCGCCCTGCTCATCACAATGGTCGTGCCCCGGTCTTTGAACGAGTCTGTGGGGTTGTCGCCCTCGAACTTGAAGTACAGGTGTTTAAGGCCGAGTTCATTGTCCAGTCTCTCGCTTTGTATGAGTGCTGTCGCGCCTTCGTTTAGGGTTACTGGCGTACCCTCGAACGGCATGAGGTTCTTGTACCTCCAAACGCCGCGGCCACGTGGCTTCCACTCGCGCTTGCCGTACTCGACAGTGAGCACGCTGCCGCAATCGCACGTATACCTGTTTTTCTGCGGGCGGAAATGCCTGCCGCATGCAGGGCACACGAGCTTCATAAGCGTGTGAACTCATCGCGGGTATTTATCATTAACATTTATATGGCTGGCGTGCCAAAATGTTTGTCATGAAGCGAGTGCTGTTGGTGTTTGTTTTGCTTTCGTGCGTGGCAGCAGCCCAGCTCGGAGAGACGTTCCGGTTGGGTGTCGGCGACTTCGCGGTGGTCGAGGATCACGCGGGCATGAGTGTCAAGCTGCTTGGCACTGAGGGCGGAGTGGCTGAGGTGCGAGGTGTTTACGGCATGCGCGAGGAGTTCGTTTCTCTACGCGATGGCGAGTCAGCCCCCATGTTCAGCGCTGAGGTGAAGGCGGTAACGGTTGGTGATGGTTGGGTGGACTTTGTCGTTTCGAGTGAAGCGGTCGGTTCTGCTGTGGGCCGGGTCGCTTTCAAGCCAGAGATGGATGTGAGCGCTTTGTCTGTGGTGGGTCTGATATTCTTTATCGCTTTTGTGCTCGCTACCTACTTCTTATTCCTGTCCCGCTGATGTCTTGCGGTGGTATGCGTATGCAATCCCTGCCGCTATGATCGTTATCGGCACGAGCAGGTAGTACCATGGCATGATGCCTTCTCTCTTGAATCTCGCCTTCTCTTCTCTTTGCTCTTCGAGGCTCTTGAATGCGGACACGTCTATGCGGAGGACTTCTTCCTTGTCCGGGTTGAGTATGATGACTGCTTCTGCGTTTCCGTGGTAGCCGGCCACGAGTGTGATGCGTTCTCCCTCGTACTCTTTAACGCCGCCCCCTCCAGTGAAGTTGTCGAACAACGAGGCTTTGGGAACAGAGAACATGAACTCGTCCAGCACGCTGTCTTCTTCGTTCACGACCCTTGCAGTAAACCCGTTCTTCGGC
>JAFGGZ010000052.1 GCA_016939415.1 Candidatus Iainarchaeum sp.
CCGAGCGCACGAGAAATCGCTTACCTCGCCGAACGCATCAACGCCAGCAGAGCACTCACAGGAACCCAGCGCCAAGAGCTTGTGAGCCTGCTGAAGTCGATGGGCAAGACGCACCAAGGGATGATAGTGACCAGCCACCACTACGAAGTCGTCCACAGCCTTATAGATCAGTTGGGGCGCGAGCAATGAGGGTCGAGATAGACCTCAGGAAGAGCGTGGCAGAGAACGCTGCAGCATACTACGAGAAAGCAAAAAAAGCCAAGAGAAAGATCCCGGGCCTCATGGGAGCAATAGAACGCACGAAAAAGGAGCTGGAGCGAGAGCACGCGAAAGAAACCACGAACAAGGAAGTGAGGAAAAAAGCGCAGCGCGAACGCGATTGGTACGAAGCCTTCCACTGGACCAACACAACGGATGGATTCCTCGTCATCGCAGGCCGGGACGCGAAGACGAACACGAAACTCGTCAGGAACTACATGGACAAGGCAGACTTCTTCCTGCACGCCGACGTGCAAGGCGCGGCAGTCACAATCATTAAATCAGGAGGCCGGGGAATAACAGAGGAAGCAAAGCGGGAAGCAGCCATCATCTCAGCCTCGTACTCGAAGGCATGGAGCGCCGGCAGAGGCGCGGTGGACATATACGGCGTGAAGCCGGAGCAAGTGAACACCGCGGCAGGCGCAGGCGAGTACCTCGCCAAAGGAAGCTTCGTCATACTCGGAAAACGCGAGTGGTTCAAGAACACGGAACTCGCCCTGTGGATATCATACGACGCAGAGAAAAACAGGCCTTTCGCCTCAGCGAAAGAAGTCAAGGGCGTGCGCGTCGTGCCCGGCGACATGAAGAAAGGCGAACTGGCGAAAAAAGTCAAGAAAGCCCTAGACGCATTGTTCGACGCAGACATCTCCCTGAACGACTTGCAGGCAGTGCTGCCAGCAGGCAGCGGGGGAATGAGCGAATGAGCATCGACTTAACAGCGGCAGGCATCTACGGAGCGATCATACTGTTCATCGTGGCAATCATCGGCATCGCGATATACGTAAACAAGAAGAGGGCGGACAGCATGGACGCATTCGCGAAATCCATCGGGTTCCAGTTGGAGAGGAGCGCCGTGGGAATGATCAAGGGGATGAACGGGACTTACGAAGGCCAGCCTGTGAGAGTGAACTGGAGCCACGAAAGCGCCGGGGAGAGCAGGCACGAAGTCACGAAAGTCAGTGCGGGATTCAGCTCGAAATCACAGATCCACATCAGGATAACGCCCGAATCCATACTATCCGCAGCAGGCAAGGTCATCGGCATGCAGGACATCACGTTCGGCGACCCGGAATTCGACTCAAAGTACGCGATCACTGCGAACAGCGAACTCACGGCAAGAAGAGTGCTTGACGTAGAACTCCGGAGAGCGCTGATGAAAGCCAGGTTCAGCTCAGTAGACGTCAAAGCAAACCAAGTGCTCATCAAGGTGTACAAAGGAGAATACAACACAGACGCGCTGAAGGCGCTGATCGCATGCGCTGCGATGCTGGCGAGGAAGGCAGGAGAGCAATGAAGTCGTTCAAAGAACTCGTGAGGGAGCCGCGGTTCGCCATCATGCTGGCATTCGCATTCCTGCTCGCCGGATGGGATCTCGCGTATGGGTCGGGCGTGCTGGGCGCCGTAATGGTCATCCTGCTCATGGCAGCGATTGCAGCGAACGTGTGGAAGACTAAGTCCGGCCGAAACCCTTCTTCTTGAGCGCCTCAGGGTGGATTTGGCCGAGCCACCAGTTGTCGTGCTGCTCAATTATCACCACATTCACTTTCTCGCCGAGCATCTTCCTGCCGAAGGCGCGCAGGAACTGCTGGGTGGGAGCGTGCTTCTTGTCCAGGAGGATGATAGGTGTGTCGTAAGCATGGATTATGTAGCCGCCATCCCTCCCCTCCTTCAGGACTCCACTCATCTCAAGCATGGAGTAAGGATTCGTCGTTCATAGATAAAAAGGTGGGGGGGCGCGGGGGTGGTGCGCCCCGGGTTCTTCTCATGCATAGGGTATTCCATCCCAGATCGGGTGTCTTGGCTTGGGTGAGTGCTCCAAAAACGAGAGCGTATGCAACAGCGCCTTGAACGTGGACTTGTCGCCACAGTCCTGCATGAGCACGTCGAACAGTATGTCCTTGACAGAGTGTGCGTCCATTCATCATCACCACACATGGTTAGTACTGCAGCGTATAAATGCAGGGAGGGATGCGCGGCTTGCCGAGGCTCGGAACCAGTCACTCAAGACCCGCGTCAGTAATGCGGAAGCGCGCCAAAGTCCCTTCTTGCCGGCAATGGTGGCGCACCAATCTCGCGATGCGCTCGCCCTGGTTGCTCAGCGCGACAATGACCTTGGAACCGTACTTCAAAGTGTCCCCGCCGACAGGTTCTATGCC
Organism: Candidatus Iainarchaeum sp.; assembly: GCA_016939415.1. GTDB lineage: Archaea > B1Sed10-29 > B1Sed10-29 > WALL01 > WALL01 > JAFGGZ01. The sequence goes on from JAFGGZ010000052.1 coordinate 2,415, forward strand.
GGACGTCTCGGGATTGTTGTACACCTGGTTCGTCACAAGTACCGCAGCATTGTTCTTCCGGGCGATATCCAGGAGACTCGCCAGCTGCACACCCAACTCCCTGCTCGACTCGTGCCTGTTCTCCCTATCGAATTCAAGGCGGTAATAGTACACGATGCTGTCCACCACGACCAGCGCAATGTCCTCATCCCAGCCGGAATGAATGGCGCTGATGATAGAAGCCTGCTCGCTGAAACTTGACGGCTCGAACAAGAGCGTGTTGGCCAGCACCTTTTTCTCGTCCTTTCCAGCCATCTGCCGGACGCGCTCCTGGCAGAAAGACCCTTCCGGGTCGATGAAAGCCACTTTCTTACCCATGCGCACGGTGTTCACAGTCGCCTGCAGCGCGATGTTCGTCTTGCCAACGCCTGCCGGGCCGTAAACCTGGGTTATGCTACGGCAGGGAATGCCTCCTCCCAACAATCCATCAATACCACAGTTCAAGGGGATGCGCTCAATCATCAGATTATTTATACTGCCTGCGCTAAATAATAGTTGCGCTTTTTGGTGATCACATGGAAGAGCTCAAGCTAAAAGTTCAGGAAGCCATGCAGAACGACGTCGGCCGCGGCATCCTCCGCATAGATGACGAGACGCGGGCAGCGCTCAAGCTCATGAGCGGCGACATCGTACAGGTCAAGGGCAAGAGCGAGACTGCGGGCATTGTCTGGCAGTCCTACCCGCAGGACGAAGGCAAGAAAATCATCAGGATGGACGGCATCATACGCCAGAACGCCGACGTCAGCATCGGAGACTTCGTGGCAATCGAGAAGCTGGAACCGAAGCCAGCCAAGAAAATCGTGCTCGCACCCACCCGACCCGTCAGGTTCTCGCCAGGCTTCGAGGAATACGCCAAAAAACGCCTCATAGGCAGGCCCATAAACAAAGGAGACCGCATACTCATCGGCGTGTTCGGCACGAGCCTCGTCATGATAACGACGAACACGGCGCCGAAAGGCATAGTCCAGATAGCAGAAGAGACCGAGCTGGAGCTCAAAACCGAGCCGGTCAAGGAAGCAGTCGGCGTGCCGCAAGTCACGTACGAAGACATAGGCGGCGTGCACGACGAAGTGCAGAAAGTCAGGGAAATGATCGAGATCCCCATGAAGCACCCTGAACTGTTCCAGCGCCTCGGCATACAGCCGCCGAAAGGCGTGCTGCTGCACGGCCCGCCGGGCACGGGAAAAACACTGCTGGCGAAAGCCGTGGCCAACGAATCCGACGCGAACTTCATCAGTATCAACGGCCCTGAAATCGTGAGCAAGTTCGTCGGCGAGGCAGAAGAGCGCCTGCGCGAGATATTCAAGCAGGCTCAGGAGAACCAGCCGACAATAATATTCATAGACGAACTCGACGCCATCGCGCCGAAGCGCGAGGAGGTCGTGGGTGAAGTCGAGAAGCGCATAGTCGCGCAACTCCTGTCACTCATGGACGGCCTGCAGGCCCGCGGCCAGGTAGTAGTCATAGGAGCCACGAACAGGCCGAATGCACTGGACCCAGCGCTGCGCAGGCCAGGGAGGTTCGACAGGGAAATCGAGATAGGCGTGCCCGACAGGAAGGGAAGGAAGGAAGTCCTGCAGATTCACACGCGCAACATGCCCAAGGACGATGACGTGGATCTGGACCGGCTCGCTGACATAACGCACGGCTTCGTGGGAGCGGACATAGAAGCGCTCGCGAAAGAAGCCGCGATGAAGACACTGCGCCGCATGATCCCGGAAATGAACCTCGAGAAAGAAGAGGGCATACCCTCTGAAATGCTGGAGAAGCTCATAGTGACAAAAGAAGACTTCGAGAACGCGCTCAGGGAAGTGCAGCCGTCCGCAATGCGCGAAGTCCTCATAGAAGTGCCGAACGTTAAATGGGAGGACGTTGGAGGCTTGGAAAAAGTGAAGAACGAGCTCGCCGAAGCCATAGAATGGCCGCTCAAGAACCCGGAAATGTTCGAGCGCATGGGCATACGCCCGCCGCGCGGCATATTCCTCTTCGGCCCGCCGGGCACGGGAAAAACATTGCTGGCGAAAGCAGTCGCCACTGAAAGCGAAGCCAATTTCATAGCAGTGAAAGGCCCGGAACTCCTGTCGAAGTGGGTCGGCGAGTCAGAACGCGGCGTGAGGGAGATATTCCGGAAAGCCCGCACAGCAGCGCCAGTGATAATCTTCTTCGACGAGATAGACGCCCTCGCGCCAGTGCGCGGGATGAGCGCGGGCTCGCACGTCACAGAAACCGTCGTGAACCAGCTGCTCACGGAATTGGACGGCGTCGAAACCCTGAAGGACGTCGTCATCATAGCCGCTACGAACCGACCGGACATCGTCGACCCGGGCCTGCTGAGGCCAGGACGATTCGACCGCATGGTGCTCGTGCCAGCGCCCGACGAAGCCAGCAGGCTCGCCATATTCAAGGTGCACACGAAACGCATGCCGCTCGGCAAGGACGTGGACTTGAACGAGCTCGCGCGCAAGACCAAGGACTACAGCGGCGCCGACATAGAAGCAATCTGCAGGGAAGCTGCGATGAACGCACTCCGCCACGACCAAAAAGCCAAGAAAGTCGAGGCCAAGCACTTCGAGCACGCGCTTACGACAATCAAGCCATCGCTCACAGAAAGCGACTTGATGAAGTACGCGAACTTCCTGAAAGAACACGGCGACAAGGACGTCAGCGCGTACATCGGGTGAAGCAGCACATTTTTATTCCCGAAATGCCTAGCCACAAGCATGAGCGAGGAAACAGACCTGTTCGGGCCTGAAGCGAAAAAGAAGGCAGTGCGGCCAAACGACTCTGAACCCGATTGGCTGGATGGCTACGGCGACTGGGAAAGCGAGAGCACGCCGACACCATCAGTGGAACGCGTTAGGGAAAAGGTCGAGGAAGACGACGACCTCGCCGAGCTCGACGAACTCCCCACCAAGCGGTCGGCAATATCCAGGATATTCAAGAAGCGCCTCTGATCCGCTTCTTCAGCGTCCTGAACCCGAGCAACGGGTAAGCAGAGCAGTGGCCGGACAACGCAGTGTAGAACAGTATGGCCGCCGCGACAGCGGCAAGCCAGAACGCAACACCCGAAACCCAGCGCATCCCGAGCGCCACCAAGCAGACCATACCCAGCAAAGCCCTGAGCGCCCTGTCCCAGTCAGCTTCATTCTTCTCGAACAAGATAGTTTTCCAGTCCATGCTACATCACGAAGTACACGAAGAATGCTGCCACGCCTATGGCCGCACCCCACACGCCCACATTCCAGTTGATTATCTTGCTGCCGTCAAGCGGCGGGAAGGGGATGAGGTTGAAGAACGCCAGGAAAAAGTTTATGTACGCGCCGACCGACGCGACCTGACGCACGAGGAACGTCGACGAGGTAGTCAGCATCAGGAACACGAGCCCGACGAGCAGGTTCATGCCCGGCCCTGCCAGCGAGACCATGGCGCTCTGCCGCGGCGTCAAATGCCTACCGCCGATGTGCACGGCTCCAGGCGCCGCGAACAAGAACCTCCCCCCCGTCATGACAGCGAGACCCAACGCCAGCATCAGGCCCGGCACCCACGCCCTGTAAAAAGCAAAGCAGCCGAACCGCTTCGCCACAGCCCTGTGAGAGAGCTCGTGAGCAACGAAGCCCACGCCCAGCGTCAGCAGGACTATGGGGAAGCTAGCGATGAACGACGGCAAGCCTGCGTACAATGCATTCACGCTGAAAGCCAGGCTAAGCATGAACACAGATACCAGTATGTGGGATGCTTCAGAACTATCCATAAGCGTTAAATACACAGAAGCGCAATAAATACGTAACTACTACGTGGGAGAGGTGGTGTAGTTGTTAGGAGAGAGGGGACAGTCATCAACAGAACTCATACTAGTCCTAGCGGCAGTGCTCGCAGTAACGCTGATACTCGTGAGCACGCTGCAGGGCGCTGCCAAAGGCGGCGGGAGCGTCGCCGAAAAGAACGCCGAAGAAACACTGAAAACAGTGAAGAAAATGGGGTGAGGCAATGAATGAAAGAGCACAGGTTTCAGCAGAACTCATCATTGTCATAGCCGCAGTACTCGCTGTCGCGCTCCTGCTCGTGCGCGGGCTCCAGGAGACTGCGCACGAAGGAAGCGCGCGCCTAACGAACAAGAGCGCTGAAATCCTTAGCGAGATAGACGACATATGAACGGCCAGGCGAGCCTCGAACTCATAGTCACTGTCATGGCGTTCATAGCGGTGCTCGGCGTTTGGGTGGCAGGGATGAGCCACGTGACGCAAG
>JAFGGZ010000053.1 GCA_016939415.1 Candidatus Iainarchaeum sp.
CAGGAGGCCGGATAAGTCGGCTGTGCTGCGTTCTTTGAGGCACTTGCCTGATGCCGTGGGGCGTGAGGCGCTTCTCGATGTTTTGGGTGATGCGCATCGTTTCGGCTCTGTGTTCTTTCAGGTGGTTGGCGCGTCGGCTGTTGATGCAAAGCGTTTTATTGGAGAGTCGCGTGTTAATTCATCCATGCCTGAGGGATTGAGGGTGGCGCACTTGGTTGCTTGCGGCCTTACGAGGGGTGAGAGTGCTGGCCGTGCGTAAGAGGATTCGGCGGGTTAGGGAGGCGCTTCATTATTACGATCCTTCCCAGGTAGTCATTCGCCGGCTTAAGCTTACTGGGGTGAAGGCGGAGGTTGCGGATGTTGCTGTGAGCCTGCTGCTCGCGGCGATTTTCTATTACTTGGTCATGCCTGTTCTGGTGGGCGCGAATCCGGCTGCTGTCGTGGTGCAGTCGTGCAGCATGCGCGGGACGTTGAATGTGGGGGATATCTCTGTTTTGCGTGGCGCGGCGTGGGATGACGTAAGCGCTCCTGAGATAGCGATTGCTTCGCCGATTCATTTTTCTGTGGAACCTAACAGCATTTACAACGAGACTGAGTTCTTGCTGTTCCCCGATGGCCAGCGGCTGGCCGTGCACGAGGATGGGGATGTGATCGTTTACAATTCGAAGATCAGCGGCCAGCAGATCATCCATCGCGTCATCGCTAAGGTGACTGCTTCGGATGGCCGGTTTTACTTGACGAAGGGGGATAACAACACGCTGCCTGACGCAGCGCGCATCGGCTGCGCTGTGTGGGAGGAGGCTGCCGGCATCAGGGAGTGCGTGCAGGTGAAGAAGAGCGTTGATGGAGTCTGCTCTGATGCTGATGCTGGCTGGCCGGGCTGTTTGGGCACGCCCCTGCGTGAGGATGAGATTGTTGGCAAGGTGTGGCTGAACATCCCAGTTTTTGGTCATGTGAAGATGCTGTTCTTTCACGTGATAACACTGGGTCACGGGTACCCTGCGGAGTTCTGGTGCTAGTCATGGATTTTAGGCGTTGCGCTTTGGGTGTGGTGGAGCACAAGGGCAGGTACTTGCTAATGCATGATATTCATGGTTATGGTTGGGAGCTGCCGGGCGGGGGCGTGGAGGTCGGCGAGTCTGTGGAGGATGCCCTTCACAGGGAGTTGTTCGAGGAGATCGGGAACAATGGCATGCGCGTCGTGCAGATGGCCGAGCCGTATAGGTGGGAGTTTGGTCCTGAGCACGTGAAGCGCTTCAAGAAGGACTTTCCTTATCTCCTGGATTTTGTCGGCGCTGAGTTCCATGTCTTTCTAGTGGAGTATTTCGGTGATCCGCGGGCTGTCACTCCTGATCCTGATGAGCATGATGATTACAGGTGGGTGAAGAAGGACCGCGTCGAGGAGCTAATCTCGCGCAAGGAGTATGTGGATGCGTTCCGCAGGGTGGTTGCCTGAGTGGGGATTAAATACGAGAATGTCCTTTTTTTAAGTGGGTGTTTGTGATGGATGTTGAGTACGACGGCCAGAATGATTTGTTCCTTGTTGATGGCAGGCAAGTGTTCTGGAGTAGTGTGTACGTCCTGCGCAGGCATGATACCGGCAAGGCCAAGCTCATGGAGGAGCTTGAGATCAGCGCGTCCGAGGTCCCGATCTTCGAGTCTGAGTTGCGTGACTTGGCGGAGTTGGGTTTCATTCACAGGGATTTTTCGAAGAAGGTGCGGGCCACGAAGCGTGGGCTGGCTTTCCTGCACAAGGCTTCGCGTGCAAAGCCTGTGAAGAGGTTGCAGCGCAGGGCGGTGCGGGATGTTGATGAGGTGCGTGAGGAGTCTGATGACTTGTTGCGCATGGACATTCACGGGACGAAGCTTTTGGTGCCCGAGCAGCTTTCGAAGCCTGATCACATCCGTTGGTTCAATTTTTTCCTGAATTCGTTCACTGGCTTGTTCTTATTTTCTCTGGTTTTGTGGGTGACGTATTCTGCTTTGGGTAATGTTTCGTTGGACGTGTTCCTGCTTAACCTGATTTACTCCCCTGTCCTGGCGTTGTTCGCGTCTCTCTCGCTGACGGTGCTGACTATCCTCGCGTTTGATGTGGGGAGGGACGTGAACTCTGTGTTGTTCCGCAGGTAGGGTTTTAAAGGAAGGTTTCCTCAAGTAGGGGTTGTGGTGTCTATGTTCGAGATTGCCGTGGCTAACGCGAAGCAGTTCAAGTCTTGTGTGGACGCGATAAGCACGCTCATTGATGAGGGCGAGTTCGAGCTCACGAACACTGGGTTGCAGTTGAGGGCCATGGATCCGTCGCAGATCGCGATGGTTGATTTTGTGTATCCGAAGCATGCGTTTGAGAGGTATGAGGTCAGTCCCATGCGTCTCGGCGTGAACTTGGAGGATTTGGCCAAGGTCATGGCGCGCGTTAGGCCGGAGGAGAAGATGCTCTTAAAGCTTGATGAGAGCAAGACTCGGCTTGTTCTGACGTTCAAGGGCGCTGGCACGCGTAGGTTCGTCGTGCCGTTGTTGGATATCGGTGGTGTGACTCCGAAGGAGCCGAACATAGAGTTTGAGTCCCAGGTGAAGTTTAACGGGAATTATTTGAAGGAGGCTTTGAAGGACACGAGTCTCGTGTCTTCTCACGTGATCCTGCGGGCTGACAAGGAGGGTTTCACTATCGAGGCTCAGGGGGATAAGGGAGAGGTGAGCGTGCACGTGGAGAAGGATAATAACTCTGTTCTCGATTTCAAGGTGAAGGATGAGCCGAGGGCGATGTTCCCGTTGGAGTACTTGAACGAGTTGTTGAAGAGCGCTGATGCTTCTACGAATGTGGACGTGTTCCTTAGGACGGACGCGCCGCTCAAGATCTCTTACAACATCGGCGATGCGAACATCACGTACTTCCTCGCTCCCCGCATAGAAACGCAGTAATACCTCGCTGTACCTGGCTGCAGGGGATCAGCCGCACTGCTCATTGCCTGCATGCGACTGTTTTTTATTCTCCTAAACCCCCCTGTAATGCATGGCGCCGAAACCCTCTCACGAAAAGTTGTTCAGGAACACCCTTGACCACCACAAGGAATTAGCGCGCAAACTTTTCCTGGAAACATGCGACCTGCAATACAGGATCAAAGAAGCAGAGAGCGTCATCGCGCCGCTCAGCGCCGCACCCCAGCCAGACAGCATTGAAGCCGAGCGGGAGCATCAAAGAAGGTTAGTACGCTTTGAATCCGAATTACGCACACTCAACAATAACCTCCGTCAAAAGAGTTCTGAGCTACGTTTCTACCCGCAGATAATCCACGATAAGCCAGCGCACGGCGAAAAGACAAAGGACGTGCCGCACATACAATTCGGTGAGAATGGCTTCCAGCTCGCTCTTGTCAAAGACAAGATGTATGTCATAGCTAGGAAACCACAGCCAGGCCAAAAGCTCGCGGACTTCGTGGAGGGCTTTGTGCGAGAAGTCACTCCCGAAGCCATAGATTACGCCCAATCCGGTGACCGCCTGGACCTGCACTCCGGCAACATCGACGAGTTCGCCAAAAAGTGCACGCCAGTGCCTGTGAAACGCCTCAGCAACATCCTCTCATTCGAATTCAGTGGAGAGGAAGGCAAGAAGCGCGCTGACCAAAAGGAGCTGCACTCAATCGGTAACCATGCGGCGTGGGCTCTTGATGAAGGCAACCTGTTCGCCATCCCCGCCGGCGAGGAGGGCATCAAGCAGTTCGTTGGGGATGTTTTCTCTGACTGGTTCCGCGCACGCAAGCGCTTGTCGAAGGCGTTCCCCAAACTTGATCCTGAAAATCTCTCGCCTGAAAATTACGCCGGCGGGCTCACATACGTTCCGCAGCTACGCCAGTTCGGCGACAGGAGAGTCCAAGCCCTTGTAAAGCTCCTGCTGAATGCCCAGAAGAAGTGACGCTCATGCAAGCCCGCTTACTAGTCATCGCATTAGTGCTGCTCGCCGGTTGCGTGGAGCGCGCGGCCGTCCCTGAACAGCCGGAGCCAGCGCTCCGCATCGCGTCATTCAACATCCAGGTGTTCGGCGACAAGAAAAGCAATGACACAGAGGTCATGAACGCCATCGCAAGCATCCTCCGCGAGTACGACGTCGTCGCAGTGCAGGAGATACGCGACTCAGAAGGCGTCGCAATGCAAAGGCTCATGCAACGCCTCCCCGACTACGACTTCGTCATCGGGCCGAGGCTGGGAACGACGTCATCCAAAGAGCAGTACGCCTTCGCGTACAGGAAAACGATGTCGTTCCACGGCAACTACACGTACAATGGCACCGGGTTCGAGCGCCCGCCACTCATCGCTGCCTTCTCTTCGGAAGGCTTCGACTTCGTGCTCATCACAGCGCACACGAAGCCCGATGACCAAGGGGATGCGACAGTCAAGGAGATAAACTCGCTCGCCGACGTCGCAGACCAAGCGCGCATTCTCTTCCCCGCAGAGCGCGACTTCATCATCCTCGGTGACCTGAACGCGGACTGCTCTTACGCGAGAGAAAAAGACATTTCCCTCGATGGTTTCGTGTGGGTCATCGGCCCTGACGCGGACACGACTGTCCGGCAGTCAACGCACTGCGCGTACGATAGGATCCTGTTCACTGAAGAAGCTGCAGAAGACTTCGCGGCGGCGTGGGGCGTTAATGTCTTTGAATCTAACGAAACAGAAGCGTTGCGCGTGTCAGACCATTACCCTGTGTGGGCAGGCTTCTACACTAATAGGGACTCGGACTGAAACCCTTTTATTTCCCGCCGTGCGCAAGACTTGTCATGGACTTTTCTTACTACTTGGGCGCTCCATTCGTTTTCGGTGGGGTGCAGGTGCCCTTCGATGAGGCGGATGTGGTGTTGTACGGCGTGCCGTTGGACTCCACGAGCACGTTCAAGAAGCGCGCTTACAACGCGCCGACAGCAGTGCGCGAGGCATCGTTGGACATAGAGTCGTACGTCCCCTCGCTCGGCATTGACGCGCTGTCCAAAGTCCGCGTGCATGATTTGGGTGACGTGTGGGTGACGAAGGGAGATGTTTCGAAGACGCTGGATCGGGTTTCAGAGCTCAGTTCCAAGCTTGTTGGAGCTGGTAAAGTACCCCTCGCTTTGGGTGGGGAGCATTTGATAACGCTAGGTGCTGTCAAGCCGTTCAGCGATGTGCTGGTCGTCGATTTCGACGCGCACGCAGACATCAAGGACGAGTACATGGGTGACAGGATGTCCCACACCACTGTGATGCGGAGAATTAGCGAGCGCGTTGGCGCCGACAATGTTCTGGAGGTGGGTGTGCGTTCGCTTGATTCTGGCGATCACGCGTTCATCAAGGAGAACGGCGTTAGCGTGCTTTTCGCAGGCGATGTTCACGGCGATATCAAGGCAGCCAGGTCCGTCATTTCGGAGAAGACGAGGGGCAGGCAGGTGTACATCACGTTTGACGTGGATGTGTTCGACGCTCCTTTTGTTCCGGGCACTGGCACTCCAGAGCCCGGTGGCTTTGACTACGTGCAGGTGGTTGAATTGATAAGCGCAATCAGGGGCAGTATCATCGGAATGGATGTTGTTGAGGCAGGTAGGGATGCTGAGATGCTCACTCCTTCAATCGCTGCGAAAACCATTTTCGAGCTGCTTGCGAGGATGTAACTCATGTTCGATGGGAAAGAGCTGGTCATCTTCGATTTCGATGACACCATCGCGCATCTTGACGTGGACTGGGATGCAGTGGCTGAAGAGCTTGTCCGGGAGGCTCGCACGCGGTTCGGTTCATCGGAGTCGTTCGAAGACATTCCTTTGTCGTCTTTGAGGATTTGCGATGCCTTCGGCGAGGAGGCCAGGCTGATGATCATCGATGTGATGCGCCGTCATGAGCGGGCGGGCATTGAGAACATGACGCCACTGCTTCCGGTGGTGGAGCTGGTCAGGACGCTCCGGACGAAGAAAGCGGTTGTTTCGGGCAACGTGACCGAGAATGTTGAGGAGGGTCTCAGGCGGCTTGGCATCCTGGATTTGTTTGATTTAGTGGTCGGCAGGGATCGCGTGAAGCGCTCAAAGCCCGATCCTGAAAGCATCAACTTTGTTCTTGACGTGCTCGGAGTCGATCCGGAGAAAGCGGTGATGGTAGGGAACTCTGATAGGACTGACGGCGCTTCGGCTCGTGCTGCGGGCGTTGATTACTTGGATGTACGCGAGTTGTTTTGATTCCATGTCTTGAACTTTTTCTGGGCTTCTTCCGCTTTCGGTGAGATGGCTTTGAGCATTGCCTTGACTTCGTCCAAGTCTTGCTGCATGTCGCGGATCTCCGTCTCTGCTTTCTTGTCCACCATGAAGTCCATGTGGGCTTTCTTGCGGTCCCGTTCTGCAGCGCGGTTCTGGCTCATGAGGATGATCGGCGCCTGGATTGCTGCGAGGGTCGATAGCAAGAGGTTCAGCAGTATGAACGGGAATGGATCGAATGGTCTGGAGAGCAGCCAGAGGTTTATGAGTATCCATACTGCCATGATGATGAGGAACACGCCGATGAATGTCCACGAGCCGCCCCACTGGGTTATGATGTCCGCAGCTTTTTGCCTCAGTGTCCTGTGTTCTATGGGCATGTGCTCCATGAGGTAAACTTTTTGGTGTGCCGGGTCGACGTGGACTTCGAACTCCACGTTTCCTTTGGTGACTCTGTTGTTCATGCGATTCAAGAATCGTTGCTCGCATATAAATCAATCGGCAAGTACTTAAAATACCTGCAATCAGAATATCCTGCATGTTTGAGAGGATTCATAACGTGCTGAGTGAGGATGCTGCTGTAGCAAAGCTTGCTTCGTCTGGTTTTTTCGATGACCTGTCCGCCGCTGTCATTGATGTGGTGTGGGCCCTCATGCTGTTCGAATACCTCAAGAACGAGGCAGCGGTCGGCGCTCTCCAGGCCATCTTCAACTTCATAGCGGTTGTCCTCACGATAGGGGTCATTCCCTACGTCGAGTCGCATTACAAGCTTGGTCTCTACAGGATTGTTCTCGCTGCTGCCGTCTTCATCTACTTCATCTACGGTCTGCAACCGCATTTCCTCCTCTTCCTTTTCGCGACTATCCTCCTGATGGCGGCCAACGCCATTGGTTTCGAGGTGTATGCCGTGCTCGTGCGCCGCAACACGTCCGCTTCCCGTCTGAACTCAAGCATGGGCATTGTCTACACGAGCAGCAACCTCGCGTATTTGGTCGGCCCGCTCATCGGCGGTTTCCTGCTCCAGAATCACGGGATGATGAATGTTTTCTTTTTCGCGGCCTTCATGAGCGCGGCGGCTTACATAGCCGTCCATTTCATC
>JAFGGZ010000054.1 GCA_016939415.1 Candidatus Iainarchaeum sp.
AGTCCTGTTCATAGCGTTCGCCAGCAAGCTCGTGGGGTGCGGAGTGCCGACACTCCTGAAACTCCCAGTGAGAAAAGCGCTGGTGGTCGGGGCTGGCATGGTGCCGCGCATAGAGATCGCGCTAGTCATCATGGGCACGGCGCTGGCAGCGGGACGGGTCGGCCAGGACGCGTACAGCGCGTTCATCGTCGTCGCCATCGCCACAGTATTCCTCACACCGTGGATCATCAACATGCTGTACGAAGGCAAGAAGAGAAAACGGTTGTGACACGAAGACAGTAAACATTATTACTCCGGAGGGGGGAGTGTTTTGAAACGTGCTTACTGAAGAAGCCCAAAAAAAAAATGTTTTGACGAAAAAGCGCTTGAGTACGACGACACAGGCAAAGAAACATTGCGGATAGTGCTCAGACAGCACGACTCGTTCAGAAAGTCCCTGAAAGGATAAGCCTTTCCCTGCCTCACGCCATAACGCCCAAGGCATACGAAGCCGCCTGGCTCGCGCGCATGGGCTCGCTGCTCTTCGGCCCGAGGCGCACAACTGCTTTGCACGCCTTCTGCGTGGACAAGCGCAGGCCACGCTCCTCGTTACCGAACACCAGCGCCACCGGCCCTGAAAGCTTCTTCAAGCACGACTCATCCTCCTTCCCCCACAACGAAAAAGCGATGGCATCCATATCGCCGACAGCCTGCTCGGTGGTGCGGAACACCTGCACGCTCATCTTCTCATGACCCTTAACAATGCCCTTCGCTTCCTGCACAGCGTGGAGGGATCGGATGTCGCCGCCGGTACTCACACGCACTTCCAAACCGAAGCATATGCCCAATCGCAGGAAGTCAGCGACCTCGAACGCAGTCTTCGGCGACTCGAGCACCAGCACGACTGAGGGACGCGCCACTGACTGCGGCGCGGAAAACGTGCCAACACGCACGAGAACCGAGTCACCTGTCTTCTTCGCCTCCAGATACAAGACATTATCCTCGTTCTCAACCACCTTCTTCTTCCTCAACCGCTCCCGGATGGCCCGCAAGTGGAACGGCACGTCACCGATGAAGTTCGCCTTCACAACAAAGCCTTCGGCCGGGCCCACGCGCTTCAGCACGCTCACGACATCAGAAAGCGTTCTCGTCTTCTCCTCAGCGATGATGGGTATGGCTGCGTTCACGCCGTCCACGCGCTCATTGAACTCGCCTTCGACGAGCAGCCTGCGCACGGGCACAAGCGAGTCGCTGCGCACCCTGAAGCCTTTCCGCACAAGCTCCTGCACCAGTTGCTTCTGCTCGTCAGAGTCGATGAATCGCGAGAGCTTGAGAAGGGTCTGCATGACAGTGTTTACTGCCGCAGGGTTTAAATGAGTTTCATAAAAAGAAAGATGGGGGGTTAGAGTGCTCTCACCAGCATCCCTGCGAACAAGCCGAACTGCAGGAACACAAAGTGGAAAGCCACTGACTCGCTCAGGACACCAAGCAGGATCGTCACCCCGGCAAGGTATTCCGGCACTGTCTTCAGGCAGGCCCCCACCATGAATCCTGCCACGAAGAGCCAGAACCCTGTTGAACTGGCCCAGAGGGCCACCACCGGAAAAATGGGTCCATTATACCACCCCCCGACTCGCTTCCCAGTGCAAGACCGACTTTTTGCGACCGGGGAGACGACCCCTCTGCCGAGGCCTCTTTTTCCCCGGCCGCTACCGCGCTGCCAGCGCAGCCACACGCCCCACTGCCCAGCCAAGACACGCTAGGCGCACGTAATATTATGTGTATGCTAAAACATATAGTCATACGGTGAATTATAATACAAATAGTAATCTTCACATAAAACGAATAGTACAAAAAGTAAGATATTAATACCAGAAAATGCATAAACATAGACATGTTGACCATGACAGAGATGAAGGTGCTGAAAAGCATCGTGAGTGGCGCGCGCAAGAGCATCGCCGACATCGCGAGAGAGACGAAGCTTACGCGGCAGACAGTGTACAGGACACTCAAAAACCTTGAGGCAGATGGCACGATACAGGAATTCACGACAACGGTCAGGCCATCAAGGCTCAACCTCGAACTCAAGTGCTACATGCTGATCCACACATCGGCGCAAGGCGACTACACCGAACTCGAGGCAGCGGTCGCAAGCATCCCCGAAGTCTCGCAGATGCACTACATCCTGGGCAGGTACGACGTCATCATAGAGGCATGCCTCAGGAACAAGAACGAGCTGAGGTCGCTCATACAGAAGATAGAGAAAGTCAAGCAGGTCGAGAAGTCAGAGACCTTCCTCGTCGTGGACACCATGAAGTACAAGCCGAACGACCCCGCGCTCTTCGTGCTTGACAAGGAATTACAGTAGGCGAGCCCTGCGCACGAACGGAATGGAAAGCAAGTAGGCAATGCCACCGACAGCGACTGCAAGCCGTGGGGTCCCCAGCAAGGCCAGCACAACAAGCGTGCCCAACACGCGGCCCGCATTCAAGGAGATCTCCCTCGCTACCATGCCATCAGTCAGATCCTCGGACGCGTCCGCAACAACCGTGAAAAGCATTGGGTCAGCAAGCTTCATGAAAAAAGACGCCACACCCATGAACACGACCCACGAAACCCATGAACCTGAAACCCCTGCAAAAAGAAGGATGGCAGCAGTCACAAGCACCACGGGGTACGTGTATCGCTTGTGATCGAACTTTATGTCAGACATCTTCCCTATGAATAGCGAGGCCGCAGCAGCAACCAACCCAAGATAAGAGAAGAACAACCCGAATCCGAACACGTCGCCGACAAGCGAGATCGTGACGAGGGGCACAGCCAGGCTCCACGCGCCCACGACCACCCCCTCGCACAAGGACACGCCATTAGCCCAACCCATCGCACGAAGACCTTTAAACGGCCTGAACGCGAGCGTCTTGCTGTCCCAGAAGCGGAGGATGAACACAGCCGACATGAAGAGGATGACAGCCCCCAGAACGAACAGCGGCGCATAACCGAAGCTAACGGCAATCCAGCCGCCGACGCCGGGCAGGAACACGCCCGCGATAACCCACGGGAAGTAGTACAACGAATTGAGGAACGCGCGATCGCCCTTGCTCGTCCTAAGCTCATACAACGAATTGAACGGCACCCAATACTCGACCATGAGGACAGCGAACAGGACAGCCACTACATACGCTACAGGGGCGCTGAAGAACCACGCGAGGAGCAAGAAAGACAACGCCCTCGCAAGAAGGCCGATAGACATGTGAGTCCTGGAGCTGACGCTGCGCGGCACAAGAATAAGCAGAATCGCCGAACTCCACCCAACGAGGAAGAACACGCAAAGCTCGAAAGGCGTGAACCCGCCGGCAATCAGGAGGGGGACGATGAACACCCAAGCAAGGCTACTGGCGATAGCGTTCATCACATTGACTGCGGAAAACTTCCAGAACTCGCCATCCATCAACTCACTCAAACTCTTCCTCGATCTTCTCGATGATACGCTCGACAGTGATGAATCCCTTTATCCTACCCTTATCCACCACGGGCATGGTCGTCACGCCATTATTCAGCATGACGGACGCAGCCTCCTCAACGCTCTGGTCCGGAGACAGGGAACGCCTGTGCCTGCGCATCAAGCCCTTCACATTCTCTGCGAAGTACTGCACGTCCACTCCGAACAAGCCCTGCAGCTTCATGCGCTTCGGGTCAACGAACAGCTTTATGAAGTCGCGCTCGTCCACCTCGCCCACGAAATGCCCGCGCGCATCCACTACCGGGATGCTGAATATGTACTTCTTCTTCAGGAGCTGCGCAACCCTCGAGAGCGGCTCCGACTCCCTCACAGTCGGCATGTCCTGTATCATGATGTCCGAGACCTTCATCCTCTTAAGCTTATCAGCAACATCCAATTCAAACCGCCTCCTTCTTTTTGATCAATAACCTGAGCATGATCGGCGTGGCGACAGCAGCCACGAGTATCAACAGCATTGCCGACGAATAGATCAACTGCCCTAACTCAGGGGGTACGATAGACTCGCCGTGAATGTTCACCATAGTCAACCCGATTGTGGCGATGACCAGGTTTATGTCACCGCGCGGCAGGAGCGTGATGGCCATGAGAATGCTGTCCTCGTCAGGCATGCTGCACAACCTGCCAGCAGCATACGCGCCAATCGCGTTGGCTATCAATGCAACAGCAACCATCACGAAACTCAGCAGCGTCAAGTACTCCAGGTTCAGCAACAACCCCGTCCACACGAAGAACAACGGGATAAAAATCGCGTACGAAGCACTCGACAGCTTCTGGATGAACTCCGTGCGACCGATCTGGGAACGCGACAGTATGACGCCCGCGAGGAACGCGCCGACAATGCCATCAAGACCGAAATGCTCCGCAACAAGCGCCAGCAGGATCATGAAGATGAACGCGAAACTGAAATGCGCCTCCTCAACAGTCAACGAGTCCAAACGATCCACCAGCCAAGGAACTGCACGCTGCATTATGACGAAGAAAACAAGGAAAATACCCACAGAAACCAGCACATTCACCATGGGAAACACGTCAATGCCGCCAATCGAGAGGTACGTCATGATCGCAGTGAATATGATCAGCCCCACAACCCCATCAGCCACAGTCACCCCCAAAATCACCCTGCCAGCACGGGAAGCCATCCTCCCAGTGCTCGCCAGGCTCTTCAGAGTAATGCCGGAGTCAGTGGCAGAGAACACCAACGCGAAGAACAGCAGCGTGTTGAAGTCAAACCCCGCAAGCAAACCAACAACCATCACGCCGATGTACGGAAGGATGAAACCGAGAAAAGAAACGAGCGCAATAGCCTTCTTGTTCTGCAACAGCTGCTGAATGTCACCCTGCGTGAAGCCGGTGATGAACAGGAGGAGGATGATGCCCAACTGCGCGAAGATATGGATCTCTTCCGCAGCAGTGATGTTAAGCACCATCGGCCCGGCAATCACGCCGGCAATGATGTAACCGAGAAGGCTGGGAAAGTTGATGCGCTCGCACAACTCACCCAACACCTTCGCCGCAATCAACAGCACGATGAGGTTTATTATGAAGTCCAATTCACTTCCTCCACGCATGCCCCAAGAACGGCAACAGACCAGCTGAAGACAACGCGAACAGCACAGCCAAGTCCACCAGACCCAGCGCACTAGTGCCGAACAAGGACTGGAGCACCGGGACGTAGATCACAGCGGCCTGAAGCACTAACGATAACACGACAGCCCCCAATAAATACTTATTGCTTGTCAATCCGCCGCGAAGCAGCGAGTTGCCAGCACTCCTGCAATTGAAAACGAAGAACATCTCGAAGAGGATAGTCGCAGAGAACGCCAGCGTCCTGGCCCGCGTCACGACGTCCGGAGAGAAAGACGAGAAATCCACGGCAAACCCTAAACCGTACCAGAAGGCGAGCAGCGTAACAGCCGAAGCGATCAGGCTGGCAGGCAAAAGCGTCGGCATAACCTCGGACAGCACACCCTTGCTGACGGGCCGGGGCTTGCGCTTCATCACCTCAGAACCAGCCGAGTCAACGCCCAACGCCAGCGCAGGGAACCCATCCGTGACAAGATTCACCCAAAGGATCTGCAGCGGAAGGAACGGCAGCGGCAGGCCGGCAATAGCAGCAAAGCCAACCACGATGATCTCATCGAAATTGGACGACAACAGGTATTTGATGAAGTTGAGCACGTTGTCGAATATCTTGCGGCCCTCCTCCACAGCAGACACGATGGTGGCGAAGTTATCGTCCCGCAGCACCATGTCGCTAGCCTCACGCGCCACATCAGTACCAACCACGCCCATGGACACGCCGATATCAGCCGCGCGAAGCGCTGGAGCGTCATTCACTCCGTCACCAGTCACCGCAACCACGTTGCCCATAGCCTTCAATGCATTGACTATGCGGTGCTTATGCTCGGGAGACACGCGAGCGAATATGCGCACGCTGCGCAGTGCGTGCCGCAACTGCTGATCGTTCATCGCATCCACATCAGAACCGACGAGCAGCTCATCGCCCTCGGAGAACAACCCGACTTCCTCAGCCACAGCCCTCGCGGTGAGAGGGTTATCGCCAGTCACCACCTTAACATCAATCCCTGCCTCGAAGCATTTCTGTATGGCCTCACGCACCTCCAGCCTGGCGGGATCCCGCATGCCCACCAAGCCAACGAGCACCAAGTCATCCTCTTTCAGCGCATGACCCCCAGCATCCTTGTACGCGACAGCAAGCACGCGCAGAGCCTGTGACGCGAACCCGCTGTTCTTCTCCAGAAGAGCATCCTTGCCAGCCTTGGTGAGGCGCTTCACCACCCCATCCTCGAGCACGCGCGAGCACCGCTCCAGCACGACTTCCGGCGCGCCTTTCGTGAAAACGCGCAGTCCCTCGGGAGTGCGCACCAGAACGCTCATCATCTTGCGCTTGGAATCGAACGGCACTTCATCCACGCGCTCGTAATGCGGGAAGATGCCGGCCTTCTTCGCCGCCATCAAAAGCGCGCCTTCTGTTGGGTCGCCTATGACTCCCGCTTCAGAGAGCACGGCATCGTTGCACGACACGAAAGCCTCGTACATCAAAGACGTTCCGCCGCTGGAAGGCAGCTCCCTACCATCGAGGAACAGCTTGATGACGGTCATGCGGTTCTCAGTGAGTGTGCCAGTCTTATCCGAGCATATAACAGTCGTGGAGCCAAGCGTCTCCACTGAAGAAAGCTTGCGGACGACTGCATTGCGTTTTGCCATGCGCTGCACACCCAGCGCGAGCGTGATGGTGACGACAGCCGGAAGGCCTTCAGGGATCGCGGAGACCGCGAGGCTTACCGCGACAAGGAACAAGGATATAAACTCAGGAGTCTGCCAGAAATCAGGCGCGGCCAGCACTGAAGGCGAGCTCACAAGCTCCAGCGCGAACAACGCCGCGATTATCACGACGATGATGAACCCCAACTTCTTGCTTATCTCGCGCAAGCGGATCTGCATAGGCGTTTCCTCGTCTTCAACAGCCTGAACCAGCCTCGCGACCTTGCCTATCTCTGTGCTCATGCCAGTCGAAGTGACGATGGCTTTCCCGCGGCCGCGCACAACCAGCGTGTTCATGAAAGCCATGCAAAGCTGCTCGTGAATCGCCGCCCCTTCAGCTGATGGCTCAACACTCTTGCTTTTGGGAAGGCTTTCGCCTGTGAGAGCAGACTCGTCGGCGTACAGGTTGATCTCTTCAAGCGTGCGGCAGTCTGCTGGCACGCGCTCTCCGACAGACAGGATGATTACGTCGCCGGGTACGAGCCCCCTCGCTGGAATGACCTGCTCCTTACCATCCCTGATGACGGTAGCGTGCGGCGCCGCCATCCCCTTCAAGGCTTCAATAGCTTTCTCAGCGCGGTACTCCTGCCAAGCGCCGAAGAATGCATTGAACAAGACGATGACGAGTATCATGACCGCGTCAGCGACCTCGCCTACAGACGCGGATATGAGCGCGGCCATGAGAAGGATGTACACCATGAGGCTCTTGAACTGGCGGAAGAAGATAGCGAGCACAGTGGGCCTGCCGAACTCCTCGAGCTCGTTCGGTCCGTACTCCCCAAAGCGCTTCTCCACCTCAACCGATGAGAGGCCGCGCTTGGAGGATTTCAGGGCCTTGAGTACCGTGCGCACGTCCTGGGAGTGAGGATTCATCATCAGCAAGCCATACGCGAATGCTGTTTATAAACATTGGTCGGGGAAGAGCGTGGAGCTCAAGGCATCGAAGTCCTGCTCCGAGATGCGTTTCATGACAAACCCCATGCCGACCACGACAAAGTCGCCTGCACCAACATCCACCATGGATTCAAGGCGCCGGGGAACTCCATTGACATCAACGACGACGGTCTTACCCTCAACACCAACGACCTTGCCAGGAACACTCAAGCACATCAGGGGACACGCTCCACAGCCTTCGTATAATGGATGCGAAGCTTGTCTCCCCTCTTCGCTTCGGGCACAGTCCACTTGCTGACGCGGACCCGGCCTACAGGGCCTTCAACAGTGTACTCAGCGTGATGAACATCAACGATCGTCACCGTGTGGCAAACGCACTCGCGCGGGTCAAGATCCGGCTGGACTTCCATCTGCCGGCGGACATGGTCTGCATGCGATTTCGAGAAGTAGCTGCGAATCACATCCGAATCAATGTGCGGCTTGCCAAGGTTGCGCGCCTCAAGCTCAAGCATCTTGAGCGCAACAGGGAACAGGTTCTCCACACGAGAGGAGATATCCCCCCGCTCCAGGAACTCTCGCTCTATGCTTCCCTGTTCTGATGCAGACAACTCCCCCCTGCGCACGCGCGCTGCTAAGCAGGGAATGGCATAACTCAAGAACAGTTTCCGGTCCCGTATCTCCATAACTGTAGTGTAGGCACCAGGATTAATAAAACCTACTGGGGCGGCGCCTCACCCTCTTCAGGCTTGCCGGTCGTGATGTCAATCACGCGCTGCTGTCCATCGGGAGTGCTGTAAATCACGTGCACGACACCGAACGCTTTCCCGGAATCAGTCAAAGCCTGCAACTGCGCGAGGACAGCAGTGTCCTTCACGCTGATACCACCCTCAAAAATGATTTCCGCAACCTTGAAATCGTTGTCCTTGAGCATCTTGTACGTCGTCCTGACCTCGTCTTCCATAGTCATCCGCAACACCCCTGAAGGCATTAAACACACGAAGTTTATAAAGCTTTTGCGATCGCATCCAGCACAAACGAAGCCACATCCGATTTCGAACCGGAAAACTCGCTAATGCCCTCGCGGCACACTATCCACACGTGATTATCCACACTCCCCACCGCAGACAAGTCATTCGCAACAACGAGATCCAGGTTATCCTCAACCAACTTCTTCCTCGCCTCGCCGACCACGTCATCCTTCTCAAGCTTGAACGCGACCACCAACTTTCCGGGATACCTCTCCTTCGCAAGACGAACAAGCTTCTCAGAGCGAACAAAAGAGACAGGCAACGGCCCAGACGAGTCCACCTTCCCCTCACGCGGATTGGCAACAGAATAATCAGCGATTGCCGCAGCAGAGATCAGCGCATCAGCCCCCTCCAAAGCCTTCAGCGAGGCGCAGATCATCTCCTTCGCAGACTCCACGCGCATCACGTCCCCAACAGGCGCCGCAGTGCCAGGCCCGTACACAAGCGTCACCTCTGCGCCTCGGCGCAGCGCCTCACGCGCCAGCTCAACGCCCATCCTGCCCGAACTCATGTTGGTAACGCCGCGCACCGCGTCAATGCGCTCGAATGTGGGGCCGGCAGTGATGACAAGCCGCTTTCCCTCCAGGGTCTTGGGGGTGAGTGCTGAAATGACTGTATCCACGACCTCATCCGTCTCCGCGACCTTGGCCTTACTCTCCTCCAAACGCGGCGAAAGCACGACAACGCCATGCTCCCTCAGCTTCTGCAAGTTCTCTGAAACGAAGGGATGCGCGTACATCGAGCCATGCATCGCAGGCACTACCACGACGGGAACGCCGTTGCCTAACGCGCAAGACACTGCGGACGTGACCGGCGTGTCATCAATGCCGCACGCCACTTTACTGATTGTGTTCGCAGTCGCAGGACACACGAGCACCACGTCAGCATACGCTGCGCGAACATGCTCCACCTTCCCGGTGAGCCTTGTCACGACCTCTCTCTCGCACGCCCACTCCATCACATCCTCCGTGATGATGCCCAACGCGCCATCACTCATGAACGGGTACACTCCAGCGCCGTGCCTGCGCAGCTCCCTCGCGATCTCGGGAGCACGCACAGCGGCAACGCTGCCCGTCACGCACAACACGACCTTCCTGCCCTTCAAGCGCCCGCTCTTAACGCAATCAATCAACGGAATGGGTATCATCAAGCCTCGCCTTCAT
This sequence comes from Candidatus Iainarchaeum sp., assembly GCA_016939415.1. Taxonomy (GTDB): domain Archaea; phylum B1Sed10-29; class B1Sed10-29; order WALL01; family WALL01; genus JAFGGZ01. The sequence goes on from JAFGGZ010000054.1 coordinate 9,870, forward strand.
GACCTGCAGCGAATCGCGCAGGTTCTGCTTGTTGTCGAAGGAGCGCGTGATCTCCTCCAAGTCGTCCCTGTCCCTCAAATCCCCGACAAAACGGGTCATCAGAGGAACGCAGCGAACGATGTTGTCAACAATCGTGATATCCGCCTTCCGGGCAGTGCGGCTCAGAGGATTCAAGTCGATCGTTACCACGAACTTCCCCGCCCTCTTCAAGGCCTCAGTCCTGTCCCCATCCTCCAGCGGAACGAGAATCACGTCAGCAACTGCCTGGCCGCGGGCATCCACTTTCCCGCGCTCCGAATCCACGCCAATGCGCGCGTCCTCATTGCACAGAAGGTTCTCACAGCCATGAGACCGCATCTGCGCCTCCATGAAGCGCATGCGCTCAGGCGTCCTATAAAACAAATTGACCTCTATGGGTGCGGGTATGGCTTTCCCGAGAGCCACGTACTCCTCCGGCACGAGGGCGGCTACATTCCCGTTCACAGAGAGCACAGGACGCTCTGCGAGCAGGAGCTGCGCAGCCGCTGCCCTGCAAGCAGCCTCCGCGACAGGAGTGGTTTCTTCTCCGAGCAAGTAATCAAACGCCTCGCCCCTCCCATGCGCTATGAGACCGACTGACGAAGTGAACCCGCTCTTAACCCCCGCAGCAACGCGCTCGCGCAACAGCAGTGACTGTCGCCTCGGATGGCTATCTGGGACGATCATAGGATCACTAAGCGTTCTCCAGCATCTTCTTCGCTGCCACAACAGCGCGCTCCGCATACTCTTCCAAACGCTCGCGCGCAACATCCAACGAAGCACTGGGGCCGATAACGCCCAAGGTCACGGGCTTCTCGAACTCCACGGCAAGATCCGCCGCCACGCGCGCAGCGTTCTCGGCGACAATAACGTCATGTGCAGTCAAGCCCTTCTTCACCACGCCCAACAGCACCACTGCATCCACATCACTCTTGAGCAAGCGCTTTATGGACAACGGCATGTCGTACACGCCAGGCACCCACACGACCCTGTCCACTGCAAGACCCTCGCGCTCCGCTATCTTCAGCGCGGCATCAAGCATGCGCTGCGTCATCTCCTTGTTGAACTCCGCGACAATGATCCCGATCCCCATTCACTTACCTCCGTACCGCTGCACGTACTCGTGCGGCTTAAGCACATGAATGCCCTTGGACTCCAGGTAACTCCACAACCTGCCGGTGTAGATGTGGTGCCGGTCACAGGACACGACGCCGTCGCACCCGAACCGCTCGCAGGCAGCCACCAGCACGCCATCGCTTGGGTCGGCAACGAGCTTGCGCAGCTCCTCGTCCACCAAGTCCTCGTAAGCCTTCTCCTTCCCCCACTCGCCGGGGCGCACTCCCGTGCGCACGAGCGGCACATTCCCCGCATCCACGGCCTCTTCAAGCGTCCTGCGAAACTTGTGCGAGCCCTTGAGCTCCAGCTCGTCCAACGTGAAGTCTGTGAGACCCAGCTTGTGCTCCGGTGACAGCAGCGAGGCCAGGACTGCAGCGCAACCGCCATGACGCTCCTCAAAACCGTGCAAAAGCACGCATGTGTCAACCAAGTACATGCCCAAACTTGTATAGGAAAGTACTTATAAAGCACACTGCATAACTCCCTGCATGAAACGCGTTATGTTGCTTCTGACACTCGTGCTGCTGGCAGGATGCGTCAACATGCCCGAACCTGCCGTACCGAGCACTGGAAAGGTTGTCCAGGAAGCACCGCGACCGCAAGGAGTTGTTCAAGAAATGACCGGAGACACGGTAAAAGCAGGGGACACAGTGCGCGTGGACTACCTGGGAACGCTGAGGGACGGCACAGTGTTCGACACCAGCATGGAATCAAAAGCACGGGAAGCGGGCCTGTTCAACCCACAGAGAGCATACGAACCCATTGAATTCGTCGTGGGCGCAGGACAGATGATCCAAGGATTCGACGAAGCAGTTGTGGGCATGAAGTCCGGAGAGAAGAAGACCGTGACGCTCCCGCCCGAGAAGGCGTACGGAGAGCGCAGTGAAGATCTCATGCAAGAAGTGCCCACAGAAGACCTGAAGCTGTCCGGCATCAAGCCGGAAGAAGGCACGCAGCTCATGACATCAGCCGGTCCCGCGAGAGTAACCAGCACGAACGAAGACGTGACGGTCCTTGACTTCAACCACGAGCTCGCAGGCGAGACCCTCATCTTCGAAATAACGCTGGTGTCCAAGGAGTAAGCCTTTTATACCGACGCAAAGTAGTGGTAGCCATGCAGCTGACGCCGCTCTTCCTCACCTTCATCCTGACCACCATCCACCTGGTCGGCGAGCGATACTCGTACTACATAGAACGCATGCACCTGGACTTCCTGAGCTTCGGCGCAGGCGTTTTCATGACATTCCTGTTCATGGAGGCCCTGCCCCAACTGATTACGGGCATGAGCATCATAGGCTACAACGTGTTCCTCCTCGCGCTCATAGGATTCACGCTGTACCACATATCAGAAAAGTACCTGTACCAGCACATGAAAACAAAGGACGCGCTCATCAACGACCTCGACAAGCTGCACGTACTTGGATTCATCATGAACCACTTCCTCATAGGGTTCTCGCTCGTCCTCATGTTCGAAGTGCCTCAAGGACCGCCATGGCTCGGCTACTTCGTGTTTCTCCCCTTCGTGCTCCACACCCTCGCATCATCCATATCCCTGAGGCACATACACGAGTACTACCGAAGCGGGAGAACAGAGAAAGTCCTCCTGGCCTGCTCGCCAGTCTTCGGCGCAGTTGCTGCGTCAGTGCTCAGGCTGCAGCACGCTCACTTCTACATCGCGCTGTGTATCGCGTTCGGAGCGCTGCTGTACATAGTGATCAGGGACATAATACCCAAGGAAGAGAAGGGAAACCCATTGTACTTCATGCTGGGAATGACCCTGTCCCTCGCGATAGTGGCGCTCACTCGGCTTTGAGCTCCTTCTTCTTGTTCTTCACGAACGTGCCGACATTGATGCCTGCGATAGTGCCCTCGCCGACAGCGACAGCGACCTGCAGCACGCCCCCAGTCACGTCGCCGGCAGCGAACACGCCCGCACAGCACGTCTGCTGATCCTCACCGACCTTGACGAAGCCGTACTGGTCCAATTCAACGCCCGCATCCTGCGCCAGCTTTGCAGTGGGGACGACGCCCACATAGATGAACACGCCGCTCACAGCGATCTCGGACAGCTCGTTCGTCTTCACGTTCTTCAGAACCATTGACGACACAGAATCCTTGCCCCTCACCTCTTCGAGCACGCTGTCCCAGTGAATCGCCACGTTCTGTTTCGCAGCCAGCTCGCCGCCAAGCCGTTCCTCGCCGCGGAACTCGTCCCTGCGGTGCACGATGTGCACCCTGCTGCACACGTCAATCAGATACAAAGCAGCGCTCAGCGCGGAATTGCCTCCGCCAACAACCGCCACTTCCTTCCCGCGGAAGAACAATGCATCGCACGTCGCGCAATAGGAAACGCCTTTGCCAGCGAACGCGTCCTCGCCCTTCGCACCCAGCTTCCTGTGCGCCGCCCCAGTGGCGATGACCACGCCGTAGCAGTGATACTCAGCGCTCTCGGTCCGGACGACGAACGAGCCATCATCCTTCTTCTGCAGCGCGTTGACTGTCTCGTACTTCAACTCAGCGCCGAAGCGGTCGGCTTGCTTGGCCATGCGCTCACCGAGAGCCATGCCACCCACTTTCTCGACTCCCGGGTAGTTCTCTATCTCGTTGGTTGCGGCCATCTGGCCGCCGGCCACTCCCGACTCCAGGATCAGGGTATTTAGTGCGCGCCGAGCCGCGTAAATCGCTGCGGATAAGCCTGCCGGACCGGCTCCGATCACCACGACGTCGTATTCCTGCATTCGATCACCGATACACATATAAACGCACTCGGTATAAAAAACGTGGTGATGTCAATGGCAAAAGTGATCGTTTATTCCACGCAAACATGCCCGTGGTGCCACCGCGCAAAGGATTACATGAAGAGCATCGGGCAGGAATTCACGGACTACAACGTCGGCGAGGACAGGGAAAAAGCCCAGGAAATGATCAAGAAGAGCGGGCAAATGGGCGTGCCGGTAATTGACATAGACGGCAAGATACTCATCGGCTTCGACAAAGAAGCCATCGACGAAGCGCTCAGTCACTGAACTCCTTGAAACCCGTGTTGAACGGGCATGCATTCTCTCCGCTCACCAGCCGGTGATCGTACCTGCACTTCTGGCACACATCACTGTACTTGCTTATGACGCTCGAGTCAGAAGCCACGCAGTCAACACGGTAATCCACGAACACAGACGGCTCAACAAACCACTCAGAGCCATCCACTGTGTTCGCCGCCAGCCACGAAGCCAGTTCCTTCGCGCCGACGCCATGCGTAACGCAATAGTTCGTCAGCACATGCGATCGAGAGAACGAGGACAAGTAACCCGTCGATTGCACGCCTTCCAGCACGTGCCGCAAGCACTCCAAGCCGCACTCTGCCGGAACGGAAAAAAAGCCGGGCACTGGACCGCCGCTGGGAACGGAAACCCCTCCGTGCCAATAAAGACCGTTGCAGAACTCCCTGAACAGCAAACGCCTCACGAAAAACTCGACGCTGTTGATCGGAGCGAACCCGCGCTTGTACGCGGCTTCCACGGCACGAACCAGGTCAACCGGCCTGACAAGACCAGCATCCAGCACAGGGAACACGGCGGGCTCGAAAGCGAACGGGTTGCCGCGCACGAGGATGTTCTGACACACGCCGAACTTCGACAGTTTCTTGGTCATGAAATCCTGCACCCACAACCTCGCCTGCTGCACAGTAACCGGCCAGTTGAACCCAAAAGCGCCCACGTCTCTCACAACAGCCTGCGTCCCGTCATCGTAGTACATCACAGGCAACAACGGCACCTTCTCGCCGCGCTTCAACCCACGCCTCGCCAGCGTGTTGAACTCCCACCTGCCGCCGAGCGGCTGCCCGCGCTTGTTCGCAAGTAGGTTGTGGGCCTCGCGCATATCCCTGCAGAAGACATCGAAGGGGGCGTTTTTGTTCCGGTCACGCCAGGCAGCGAACTCCTGACGCGAGCAGAGGAACAGGTTGTCATCAGTGAATGATAGCTCAACGCCCGCCGCTGACGCCGCCGCCTCCACGCGTGCCTGCGCAGGCCTCGTCGAAGGCTGCATGACCACGAGCCTGTCGATGCCGTGCTCGCTCACGTGCTCGGCAACGCACGCACCGAAATCGCCGCGGCGGTAATCCGTTGCCATGCCCGCTGCTTGGCGCATGGCAGCCAGGCGAAGCGCTGCCCTGTGCGGGTGCACTCCCCGGAACAACTGCCTGTCCTCAACCATGAGCACATGGTCGTGCTTAACTCCAAGCGAGGAAACTGAAGGATTCAGCTGATCCTCCAGGACAATGACGGTAGTAGCCATAAGACCACTTAGGCAGCGGCTTTATTAATAACCTTTGTGTAACCGCAACCATGGCACTCCTTGACCTCATTAAGGGATTGGGTGGCACTTACGGCGTTTCCGGAGACGAGGACAGAGTCGCTAACATGATCAAGAGAGAGCTCAAGCCATACGCAGACGAACTCATCCAGGACTCATCCGGCAATGTCATCGCCCACAAGAATGGGAGCGGCCTGCGTATACTGCTGTCAGCACACATGGACGAGATAGGCCTCATGGTGAAGAGCATCAACGAAGACCACATGATACGGATCTCGCCGGTGGGCGGCATCGAGCCCGAAACGCTCCTCGCCCAGCAGGTCCACATCGACACTAGGAAGGGCATAGTGCACGGCGTGATCTCCTGCAAGGAACTCCATCGTGGCGAGGAGATCAGTGACTTCCCTAAAGTGAGCGAGATGTACGTCGACATCGGCGCGAAAAGCAAGGAAGACATAATCAAAGCAGGCGTCGCAGTAGGCGACTACATCGTGCCGCGAAGATCGTTCGCCACTCTCGGGAACAAGCGCGTCATCTCAGGCAAAGCACTCGACAACAGGGTAGGCTGCGCCGTAGTGCTAGAAACTGCAAAGAAGCTCAGGAACTCGAAAGCGGACGTGTACTACATGTTCACTGTGGAAGAAGAGATGGGCTTGTACGGCGCCAGGACGTCGGTCTCACGAGTCAGCCCGGACGTCGTCATAAACATGGACACCACGGTCGCGCTGGACACAGAGAAGAACGTGAAGGGCATCGGCGACGGCCCCGTCATAATACTGAAGGACAGCGAGTTCATCTCAGAGCGCAAGCTGAACGAAATAATAAAGTGCACTGCGAAGCGCATTCACGTGCCGCTTCAGTTCGAAGTGTCGGACGTCGGAACGACCGACGCCCTCGCGATATACCTGAACCACGGCGGAGTGCCCACAACCGCGGTATCCGTGCCCGTGCGGAACATCCACTCAACGATCAGCATAGCGCACATGGACGACGTGGAGAATGCTGTGAAGCTGTTGAACGCAGCAGTCAGGGACTTGAGCAAGAAAAAGGTGATTAAATGAAGACGATAACCCCGTTCCAGGCAATGCTTAAGCAGCTGGATACAGCCGCAGGAGAAGCAAGGCTGGATCCGGCGATCCACGCAGCGCTGAGGCAGCCGATGCGCACTCTCATCGCATCAATACCGATAAAGACGTGCAGCGGCGAACTCCAGGTGTTCACGGCGTACAGGTGCCAGTACAACAACGCGTTGGGGCCGACAAAAGGCGGGATCCGCTACAATCCGAACGTCGACTTGGACGAAGTGGAAGCGCTCGCGGGGTGGATGACATGGAAGTGCGCTGCACTCGGCCTGCCGTACGGCGGCGCGAAAGGCGGCGTGCAATGCGACCCGAAAGCGCTGGGAGCGAGAGAAGTAGAGAGCATAAGCCGCGGGTACGTGAGGGCGATGGCGGAGTGGATAGGGCCTGACGAGGACATTCCCGCTCCGGACATGAACACGAACGAGCAGACCATGGCGTGGATGATGGACGAGTACAGCAAGATCGAGGGCAAGCTCGTGCCGGGCGTGGTAACAGGGAAGCCGGTCAGCCTGCAGGGCAGTCACGGCAGGAAAAGCGCGACAGGGAGGGGCGGCATGTTCACGACGCTTAAGGCCTGCGCCGCTTTCAGGATGAAGCCGAGCGGTTCCACGGTTGCAGTGCAGGGCTTCGGAAACGTCGGGTCGTTCGCTGCGCAACTCTTGCACGACAAGCGGTGCAAGGTCGTAGCAGTCAGCGATTCCAGGGGCGGGGCGTACAACCCGAAGGGACTGGACCCGTACAAGGTCGCTGAGCACAAGGAAAAGACGGGGTCTGTGCTGGGTTTCAAGGGCGCGAAGGACATCACGAACAAAGACCTTCTTGAGCTAAAGTGCGACGTGCTCGTGCCGGCAGCGCTCGAGAACCAGATAACGAGGGAGAACGCGGGCAACGTTCGCGCAAGGATGGTTGTGGAACTCGCTAACGGCCCGACAACGCCTGACGCTGACAGGGTGCTGCACGAGAAAGGCATTCCCGTCGTGCCGGACATTCTCGCTAACGCAGGCGGTGTGACAGTCTCGTACTTCGAATGGCTGCAGAACCGCGTGGGTGAGTACTGGGGCGAAGACGAAGTGAATTGCAGGCTGAAGCAGAAGATGGAAAACGCTTTCGACGCAGTGCTGCGCGTATCGAAGCAGAGGGAGATACCCATGCGCACGGCAGCGTACTACATCGCGTTGAAGCGCATCGAAGAAGCAATGCTTATGAGAGGCTCGTAGGTCAGCGACTGCACAGAACGCCGTTCTGCCACATGCCGGATACGTGCGCTAGCACGGTCAGTCCGGCGTCCTCGCACTCTGTCTTTAGCTGGGAGAGTTGCATTGGCTCTTCGTAGCCGAAGAACCAGTTGCCGGACCGTCTCATGAGTTCAGAGGCGGCTTCGTACTGCGGTGATGGCTTTGGCGCGAAGATGATGACGTACTTCTTGGAGGCATCCCTGTGCTTTTTGATGAGTTCAGCCCGCTTGTCTTGTTGGAAGTGCTCTATCAGACCGTCTGAGAACACGAGGTCGTAGCGCTTGGGGAGCTCGACGGTGAACACGTCTCCGACTATGTACGTGAAGCCGTTGGCTTTCGGGTTCGCGGACGTGAACAGCTCCTTGGCTTCGTGGCTTATGTCGACGAGCGTTGATGAACCGCCAAAGCGCTTGTGCATCTTGGCGGAGAGCATGCCGGACCCGCCGCCGAACTCGAGGATGTCCGGGCTCATTAAGTCTGTGCGGGCGAGCAGCTTCTCGTAGCGGCGCCAGTGGCTTGCTTGCACGACTGAGTAGAACGGCGTCGCGCCGGACATTCTGTCCCAGTACTCGTTCCATGTCATTGTAGGTCACTCAGCAGGGGTTCTCGGTTGATGTGAAGCAATCGTTCTTCCAGACCCGGTCCGTGGCTGAGAGCAGTTGGCCGTCTTCAACGATTGCAGTGCACACTTCGGTCTTGAAGTGGCCGTTTTCGGGCATTGATGCCACGCCGGTGTTCTTGACGCGTATTTGCCCTGTCCGGCGTTCGGAGCGTTCGATGGGGAATGATGAGGTGATGCCGTCACTGATGTCTGAGAGTTGACTTGACTGGGAGAACCATGGGGTCTGCGAAATTACGTCGCCTGCGGCGTTGTACACTGTGATGCGGGCGTGAGGAAAGATGGTTGCGGCATCGTACTCGTTTTCGATCGTGTATCCGACGTCGACGCTGTTTTCGAAGTCGCGTCTCGTGCATCCCACGCTCTGCGTGTAGAGCTGGTAAGTGGTTGTTGGCGGCGCGGGTTCTTGAGGAGCGGGCGCGGAGTCTTCGGGGATCGCGCTTTCTGCTGGTGGTTGTGTGGCGGGGGCGTCGGCAGCTTGCTGTTGGATCGGAGCGGGGGTTGCGGGTGGTGCTGGCTGTTCTTCCGGGGCTATGCAACCAAAGAGGAGGATGATAAGGATGAGGGGTATGAATTTCAAGTAATCACCGTTGGATACAATGAAGGAAAGTTCTTATAATCTTTTGCTTATATGGCATGTTCATGAAGCGTTACACTATCACCGTGCGTGGGAGGGTGCAGGGCGTGTTTTTCAGGGACTTCGCGCGTTCTTTGGCTCGTAGGATGAATGTGTTTGGTTATGTGAGGAATGCGCGTGATGGCAGCGTGGAGATCGTGGCGGAGGCGGGGGAGGAGGTTTTGAGGGCGTTTGTCGGAGCGTTGAGGGGCGCTGAGTACCCGCGTAGGGTGGATTCCGTGGATGTCAGTGAGTCCGAGGCCACGAACGAGTTCGGTGGGTTCAGCATAAGGTACTGATTGGCTGCATCGATCCACCCGTAAATCTGCCTTGTGCAACCCCTTTTCCCCGAGATTTTTGCTGAGCGCAGAATCAAAGGCCGGTGCGCTAGCGCGGAGCGCTACGCACGCCTTTTTCTTTGAACCCCAGGGCCTTTCTTTTTCGCGAAAAAGAAAGGGGCTGGTGCAGGGGAAGGGAGTCGAACCCTCGAAGGCACTAAGCCAATGGATCTTGAGTCCATTCCATTTCTGCGGACGGAGGCGAAAAGCCGTGCCCGTTGACCACTCTGGAACCCCTGCAACGCAGTGATTATGCCAGCCGAGTATTAAAATGCTTTGCGCTCAACGCTCGTAATCAGTGCAGTACTTGATTATTGTGCGGGCTTCGTCGTGCCGCATGCAGTACCAATCCTTCCGGTACTTGCAGTCAGCACAAAACCAATCCTCCAACACCAAAACCCCCAAAAAGTCCGAACTAATTACGGCAACACCGTACTTAAAGATTTGGGTTCAATCGAACAACGCAATGCCTGCGGCGACGCCTGCTTCCTCTGCCTCGAAAGCGTTCTTCACGTTGTCGAACTCTTGGCCGGAAACCTCTTCCACGCCCTCGATCTCCAACTCCTTGCTGTGTTCCTCAAAAAACTCGTCAGAAGCGTTCACGTAAAGAAAGTACGCGTCCACGTTGATACCCATCGTCTTCGCATCCTGGAACTTGTATTCTATGCGAGCGAACGGGTCAGTCGCGATGACTGCCCTGACCTTGTGCTGGGCACTACCTAACACCTTGTATATCTTGACTGCCATGCTGATCCCCGAACGATTGTCACCAAATTCATTAATAAGCTTTAGGGTTTTTCAATACCTGTCGGCTTGCGCACGCCCTCGCGCTTCCACGAATCCCCTGCGTACCGCGGGATCAAGTGGACGTGCACGTGAAAGATGCCCTGGCCGGCAGCGCGGCCGTTGTTCACGCCGACATTGAATCCTGCAGGAGCATACTCCCTGTCAATCAATTGCTTCGCTTCAACAAGCAGCGAGTAAATGCCACGCACTTCATCGCCGGAAAGCTCGAAGAAGTCCGTAACATGCCGCTTGGGAATGACGAGCATGTGCCCCCGAGTCACAGGGTTTATATCACGCACAGCGAACGCCAAGTCATTCTCCAAAACAACTTCTTCGTCCAGATCACAGAACGGACACGCCACGCGCATCAACCCCCGATGACGGCGCGCATGACCCACATGAAGGCAATGCCAGCCAGGAAAAGGACCATGATAGGCAAGGATTTGCGCAACTCCTTCTCCTTGTGCAGCTCGGGGATCAAGTCAGACGAAGCAATGTAGATGAAGCCTCCCGCAGCGAACGGCAGGAGCATGAACTCGATCCCGCTCACAATCCCGGAAGAATAGTAACCCACCAGCGCCCCGACCACTGCAGTCAAAGCAGACAAGAAATTGAACACGAGCGCCTTCCGCAAGGAAAAGCCGCCGTACACGAGGACGCCGAAGTCACCCAGCTCCTGCGGGACCTCGTGCGCGACGACAGCGAACGTGGTTGCCACGCCGAGAGGGATGCTCGTCAAATAACTGGCTGCGATTATCAAGCCGTCTATGAAATTGTGCACGCTGTCGCCCACAAGGCTGAGGTAAGTGAACGCGTGCACGTCACACGCCTCCTTGTGACAATGACGCCAATGGATAATTTTCTCAAGAAAGAAGAAAAAGACAATGCCGCCTATCACCAGCAGCGACACAGAGTCCGACGAAGAAGCGTCAAGGGACTCGGGAATCAGGTGCAGGAAAGCGCCTCCCAGCAACGACCCGCTCGCGAATGCGACAAGCCACAGCAAGACACTCCGGATAGTGGCCTTTCCCAGAACCAGCGTGGTGACGCCGACAAGCGACAGCGCACTCACAGCAAAAACGCTGATGAGTATGTACGATAAGGTCTCCATGAGAATCAACGGTAATACGCGAACCGCTTATTTAACCCTGCCGAAAGACAGCGCTATTGCCGCTCCTCCTGACTCATCTCCTTGAACAGGTGGTACAGCTCGTTCCATGCAGCAAGGTACTGGTCCACAGCCTCTGCCCCAACCTCTGTCAGCTTGTACTCCTTCCTCCCGCCAACAACCCTTGCTGTCACAAGACCCTTCTTCTGCATGCGTCTCAGCAAAGGATAAAGACTGCCTGACTTGGCAGTCCACACGCCAGGCATCTTCCTCGTCAGCTTCTTCATCACGGCGTAACCATGCATCGGACCCTTCCGCAGGCTGAGCAGGACCAGGAACTCAAGGCGGCTTATCTTATGGGTGGGTTTGGACCTGACGAGGGATAGTATATCAAATTTCATGGAAAAACCTACACATGTATTTTGTCTATATGTAGATACACTACACTTATAAATAGCCGATGGTTGGTATGGTAAATCACTAGAAACAACGCACCCACAGAGCGGGACGTGGTTTCATGTATTTCACAAGAGGTGTATCACCAATGAAGCCAAAGGCAAAGAAGGAGTAATTTTCATCTGAAAACGGGGGCGCTAGGCGCCCCCCAATCTTCTATTGAAGTAGTTATATGTTCGACGGCGACGATTGGGATGACACAGACGACGGCCAAAAAGAGTTGCCGAAAAGAAATGTGGTTATGTATCTTTTTTAGAGATAGGTACACCATATTTATAAATATCCCTTATTAGGTATCATATGCACGCCGGAAACACGCACTCCCGAAAGAGTGCATGATTCAGCGTAATCCTGAAAGAGGTGTGACACCAAATGAAACCAGCAAAGAAGAAGAAGTAATCCTAATAAACCACAAGAACAACAAACAAAGCCACCATCTTGAGGTGATATCATGACCAAGATGTACATTAAGAATTACGACGATGACGACGATGATGACAATTGGGACGACACAGACGATGATGACTAATAAAAAAAACACGGCGGCCGGCAGAGGCCGCCCATTCCCTCCTTCTGAAGAGAACGCTTTTATTCTCTGGCTCAGTAACATGCATGGATGAAGAAAGGGTTATCTGAGATCATTGCAGTAGTAATACTCGTAGCAATAGCAGTGATCGGCTCTGTCGCAGCATACTACTGGCTCGGCGGCATGTTCTCAAAGCAGCCTGCTCCCAGGATACCGACACCGCTTTCAGCAGTCCCTGCGGACGCGCACGCAGGATACCTGTACGTCATCCTCGTCAATTTGGGGAACCAGCAGATCCCGGTAGGCAGCACGCTCCTGGTCGCGGAGAATAGCGCTGAAGCAATCCTCTCCGAACCGATTCTACCCGGAAACCAGCAGCTGATCGTGTTCTGGGGGAGGTACGACAAGCAGGACGGGTACAAGGGGTTCGAGAAGCAGGCAACCATCTACGAGCTGACAACAGGCTCTTCCTCCCCGCCGATCGCGCTCTCCACAGTCGAGGCGCACGAGGCAACAGCCTACGAAGTCGGCAGCGCCGAAGGGTTCGAGCCAAGCATGAGCACGGTCGAAGACAACAACAATGTCTTGTGGATAGCGTTCACGTCAAACCAGTCCATCGGCAGCCACGACATATGGATAATGAACTCCACGGACGGCATGAACTGGAACACGCCGTACCAGATAGCGACGCAGGGTATTCTCGTGCAAGAGGACTCGCCTTACCTAGAGTACAACGGAACGTTCTACGTCCTGTACAGGTCAGCGTACGCAGGGAACAAGCTGCGGATGACAAAATCCAACAACGGCCAAACATGGACAACGCCCGCACAGACGAACGTGCCGTGGACTGACCCGGACCCGAATGATTACGAGTACACGCCTGAGAACAAGCGAGGATTCTCATTCATCATCAATGACGAGGGACTGTTCTGGCTCGCGTACATAAACGGCAGCAGCGTGGTTGTTAGGAACTCGACAGACGCAGTGACGTGGAATCCGGAGATCACTGTGAACGACTCCGCCAGCCCCGGAAAAGTCTCGCTCATGCAAGACAATTCAGGGACGTACTGGGTTGCGTACGTCGGCGCTGACAACACGACGATAGAAGTAAGCAGCTCGGGCGACGCGCACTCGTGGAGCGCTTCGGCAATAGTCTCTGATGAGGACTTCGGCGAGGCATGCACTGGACCGGCAATCATCCAGGACAGCAACAGCAACTATTTCCTGTTCACCGACCAGAGCGGCTCGTGCACAGACATGTTCGTGCAGGCATCGCGGGACGGAGTGCAGTGGAGCAGGGCTTCCTGGCTGCCGAACGCAACCGCATCAGACCGCCACCCATCAGCAATGCAGGACTCTCAAGGCGTTTACCGCATGGCTTTCGCTGACGCTGACAGCATCCACGTGCGCAGCAGCACAGACCCGATGATATGGGCCAGCACGTGAGGCGATGGATTGGATGGACGTTTTCCCGAAACACGCGAACAAGGAAGAGCGCGGCGTCATGGCTTTCCTAGCGTTTCTCGCGGCCGCAGTGCTTTCTGCGGAAGTCGTGTTCGTCCTGTTCTTCGAGACCGACGCGCTGACAGCGCTTCACTTCTTCATCGCGAGCATCGCCGTCCTCTTCGCGGTGCTCACTGCCATGCTGGCCATCGTGGTGAGGATTCTCTTGAGGCGCGGCAGATGAATGGCAGCTATTAATACACTACATGAGTGATGACGCATGATGGGCAGCACAATTGTGGAAATCCGGTCGCTCACGAAGCGGTTCGGCAAGCTCACTGCAGTGGACGCAATGAACCTGGACATACAGGAGGGAGAGATATTCGGCTTGCTGGGGCCTAATGGCGCTGGGAAGACCACGACCATATCCATGCTGTCCACAACCCTCGCGCCCACCTCAGGGAAAGCGCTTGTCGCCAGACACGATGTCGTCAGGGAGCAGGATGCTGTGCGCGGCGCGATAGGTATAGTGTTCCAGGGCCAGTCACTCGACACGGAGCTGACGGCCTACGAAAACCTCGATTTCCACGCGCGATTGTATGCAGTGGGGGATAAGGAAACGAGGATCAAGGAGATGCTGGAACTGGTCGGCCTGCACAAGAACCGCGATACCCTGGTCAAAAACTTTTCCGGAGGGATGAAGCGCAGGCTCGAGATCGCGAGAGGACTCCTGCACAAGCCGAAAGTCCTGTTCCTCGACGAGCCAACCTTGGGCTTGGATCCGCAGACACGCAGGCACATATGGGAATACGTGAAAAGGATAAACAGAGAGGATGGAGTAACCATCCTGCTGACAACCCATTACATGGAAGAAGCCGACTATCTCTGCGGCGGGGTGGCGATCATAGACTACGGAAGGATAATATCGTTGGATGAGCCGCAGAAGCTGAAGTCCCGGCTCGGCGAGACTGTTCTCGACTTCCATGTGTCTGACGCTGACGCATTCTGCGGACTACTCAAGAAAAACAAGTGCAAGACAAAGAAGTCTGCTGTAGGCGGGCGCGTGCAGGTCGTGTCATCTGACGGCGAGGAACTCCTGCCGAAGCTCGTGTCGCTAGCTGAGAGGAACGGCGTTCAGGTGAAGGGCGTCTCCATGCACTCGTCAACGCTGGAAGACGTGTTCATGCAACTCACAGGGCGGACCATACGCGATGAGGCAGGCAACGAGAAGGAAACGCTTAGGCAGCGTTTCAGGGCCATGGAGGCGAAACGATGAGGGGAGTGTATACTATATGGCTGCGGGAGACGCTGAGGTTCGTCCGCAACAAGAGCAGGCTCGTCGGCAGCATGGGCATGCCGCTGTTCTTCCTGCTGTTCATGGGGACTGGCATCGGATCAGTTATCGGGGACAGTGCCGGGGGAGGTTACACGCAGTTCATGGCGCCGGGCGTGCTCGGGATGATGCTGCTGTTCGGCTCCGTGTTCTCCGGCCTGAACGTCGTGTTCGACAAGCAGTTCGGCTTCATGAAGGAGATGCTTGTCGCGCCCATCTCGCGCGAGGCCATCGTCCTCGGCAAGGCCTTGGGCGGCGCTACTGCAGCCATGCTCCAGGCAGTGATCCTGCTCGCGCTCGTGTACGCGTTCGGCGTCCTGGAATTCAACGTTGTTTCCCTGGCACTGCTCATTCCTGTAATGTTCCTCATTTCCGTGGGATTCGTGTGCGTGGGAGTGGCCTTCGCGAGCAAGCTGGATGATCCGCACGGGTTCCAGCTCATCATGAACTTCCTCATCATGCCCTTGTTCTTCCTGTCGACAGCGTTCTTCCCGCTGGATAACCTGCCGCCATGGCTGAAGACGCTGTCCCTGCTCGACCCGCTGACGTACGGCGTGGACGCCATGAGAAGCATCCTCGTGGGGCAAGCAGCGTTCCCGCTATGGGTCGACGTGGCAGTGCTGGCCGGGTTCAGCACCCTCGCTGTATTAGTGGGGGCGCGCCTGTTCAAGGACATGAAACTGTAAGAACCTGCAAAAGCTTTTTATGCTAAAGCCGAGAAGACCATGTGATGAAACCGGAGCAGAAGACAGCCGAAAGCGAAAAAGAAGAGAACGACAACTACGTGTTCATCGTGCTGGTGTTCGTGCTCGCACTCTCGTTCGTATTCCTGTTCCTCGCGTACCAGCCGAGCGACCAGCCGCAAGACACAGAAAACGTCACAGTCAAGGAGCCGCCAGCCAGGATCGAGGATATCGTGATCAAGCCCATCGAGCAGATTATCTTGCCTCAGGAAAAGCAGCGCATTGAAACACGGCTGACGTGCAGCGGACAGGTTCATGACAGCAAGACCTACGCAGAGCACGAGTGCCTGGCAAAGTGCGCGGACAACGGCATGGCAGTGGAACTGGTTTCGTGCAACCTGGACACTGGGCTGTGGCTCTGCCACTGCACGGGATGAAGCAACGCTTATTTACGTCAAGGCACAGAAACAGTGGCATGCGATTGGGCTCATTGTTCTCCGGAGGCAAGGACTCTGCGTTCGCTGCGTGGAAAGCCATGCAGGACCACGATGTCGTGTGCCTCGTATCCATCGTGTCCGGGAACAGGTTCAGCTACATGTTCCACACCCCCAACATACACCTCACAGGACTACAAGCTGAGGCCGCCGGACTGCCCCTCGTTCGCGGCAGCACAAGAGGCGTGAAAGAAGAAGAGCTTGAAGACCTCAAGGACGCGATCAGGAAAGCGATGGAAGAGTTCGGCATAGAAGGCGTCGTCACCGGAGCAGTCGCTTCCAACTACCAGGCCCAGCGCATCCAGCGCATCTGCGACGAGCTGGGGTTGGAGTGCGTGAACCCGTTGTGGATGATGGATCAGGAGAAGGTCTTGATGGGCGTGATTGAGAACGGCTTCGAGGCCATCATAACCGGCATCTTCGCAGAACCCCTAACAGAAGAGTGGTTGGGGAGAAGGCTCGACAAAAGCGCTGCGAGAGACCTTTTGAAGCTCAGGGCGAGCCACAGCGTGAGCCCGACCGGCGAGGGAGGGGAGTTCGAGACCACTGTCCTGGATGCGCCGTTCTTCAGGAAGCGCATCGAAGTCATTGAAGCCGAGAAGCAGATGATCGGCGAGAACAGCGGCGTGTTCGTGATAAAGAAAGCGCGGCTGGCCATAGCACGCTCAGAGCGGAAGATTTAAATACTATCTCGCCAGAAATCTGGTTATAAGGTAGATTCTTTTTGAAACCTACTGAGGGCAGCTTTACTGCTTCTCCCGGTTTTTTCAAAAAGCCATTACCGAGTTTAATAAGAGGTGAACATATGAGTTACGGAGAGAGGAACTACGACCAACCCCGCGAGATGTACAAGACAACGTGCTCTGAATGCGGCAAGGAATGCGAAGTTCCCTTCAAGCCCACCGAAGGTAGGCCCGTCTACTGCAAGGACTGCTACGCAAAACACAGACCTCCGCGCAGGCAAGGCGGCGGCGGTGGCGGCGGACACAGGCACAGACGAGAAGATTACTAAAGACTTGGGAATGGCTTGTAACTAAACCGGGGGAGTGGGAAAAACCCTTCCCCCCAAAAAAACTCAATTTTTCGGCGTAGAGCGTCAGCGCTCTCACAATGCTCTTGTGTCTCACCGATGCCGGTTCCTGCTCTCCAGATCCTCAAGCTTCTCCTTCAGATCCACGATGCGCATCTCCCTGCCCAAGAGGAACTTGTTGAGCTTCTCGACCTCGCTGAGCTTTTCCTTCAACTGCTCTTCGGCATGCTTCCCTCTCTCTATGTCTGCCTTCAGCTTGCGGTTGAGTGCCATGAACTCATCCGATATGAGTTCAAGGGAGCGCTCAACCATCGCGCGGTCTTTGTCAGCCTGCTTGTACGCCTCGTCAATGGCCTTGATGAATTGCTTCAGGTCTTCGGGCACGTTTGGGTACGCTGATAGATACTTCTTGAGTTGCCGCTCCAGCAACCGGTGCATATTACCTTGTCTCCGAAAAGACTGTGATGGTCATGGTCTGGTTGTGCAGTTCTGAGCAGGGACTTGAATCGGACGGGCATATCTCGCCATACGAATAAAACCCTGTGATCACTGCTTTCTTGCCGAGCACGCTGCGGACACCCTCCACCTCATCCTCAACCCTCTGCTTGAGCACGAGTTTCCTGCCGACGCAACTGACGAGGAGTGCGAGTTCAGGCGCTGCCTTCAGGATATTGCGGGCCTTTTCAGCTGCGCCGTGAGCGCCGTCCACGAGCCGGTCCATGTTTGCTTTCATGAACTGGGCGTAGTAGCCTTCCGGAACATCGCCTGCGAACGTCATGCTCTGATCTTTTTCACTGACGTTCAGGATTGTCCGGACCAGTTTGGTCTTTCCGTCCGGAGACCTGATGCTCAGCGGGAAGAAGAGTCCTGTGGCAGGCAAGCCCTTGGCTTCCCTGCCCAGGTATTTCTTGTACAGCTCCAGCGCGGAATTGCCGTCGAGCTCGTACAACACATTGCCGTCCGACTTCGTGATCTCCCGCTCAGGGCCGAACGCGTCCCAGCCACCAAGCGAGCCGTAGCCGACCCGCAGGTGCTTGCCGTAAAAACCGATGACAACGATGTTGCCTTCAGCCACCTCACCATCAGCGAACACCAGCGTCTGCTTGAATCTCGCGCCGTCGCCTGCCAACCCGCCTGTCACTGCAACATTCTTCGGCAAGGCCTTCAGCATGCCTGCTGTAAGCTCGCTGCCGTTCACTTTCTGGCCGTCAGAAAGCACGAACACGTGCACCAAGTCCTTGAAAGGCAGCTGCTTCACGAGTTTCTCGCCAGCGTCAAAGCTGTTCTTGGCCTGCTTGATGTTGATCTTGGCGCACTTCACCTGCGTCTTGTCGAAATGCACTGCCGTGGAAACGATGGTGCCATCGCAAACAGTAACGCCGCAGATCTCTCCTGCGGTCGAGCACCCGATCACACAGGCCTTGGGGTATGCCTTGACCACTTCTGAGACCTGCTTCTTCTTTTTGAGCGTGTCCGTATCACCGAACATGAGCACCAACTGAGCGGTCTTCCCCAGACCCCCCCAAGCTTTTTTTGACCAGCCGTTCTCTTTTGACCATGAGACTTGTTCGACCTGCATGACACCAACTCCGGATACTAACAACTATTCGAAGGGGGTTAATAAAGATTCACTCGAAGAGGAACAGGCGCTCAATGCTCGCGCCCAGCTCTTTCGCGATTTTGTAAGCCAGTTGCAGCGAGGGGTTATACTTGCCTTTCTCGAGGAAGATGATTGTCTGCCGCGTCACGCCCACCCTGTCAGCCAGCTCTTCCTGGGTGAGGCCCTTCTTCTGCCGAAATGCCTTGATCCGCGTCCTGAATGCCATCAGTCGCCCTTCTGCTTGTAGTAAGCGTAAGAGCCTAGGTACGAGATCGTGCCCAGGGCGAACACGGGCATGATTGTGGTTGAGACAGGCCAGACGGCTCCGGTGCCTTCTGCGTATATGACCAGGAAGGCTATGGTGAACATCATTGCCACGAAGCCGTTCCGCGCAGAGCGGTTGTACACTGACCAGAGCCGCTCGTCTTCGTACGCCTTTGTCTTGCGCATCCCCCATAGCTTGACGAGGCTTGATGCGACTGCCACGGCCAGCAGTGCGGGTATTATGCTATACGCCCTGACATACACAGCCCAACCCAAGATCACTGCCAAGAAAACGATTTTGAGAGCGAACCTCCTTGTCTTTTCCATAACACCACCATGTAAAACATTTCTAACGTAATATATTTTTAACATTCATGTATTAAAGGCTTTCGGGCGGAACAGATAAATACACACGCGCCGAAGTGATGCTCGTGAGAGACAGGTCCAGGAATGAGGGGGTTCTGGCAGTCGTCGCGGCGCTGGTCGTGCTGTTCACTGCCGTACTCGACCCGATGGTGTCGGTAGCGCTCTCTGCTTCCTTGCTTGCGTTGTGGGGCGCGCACAAGCTCTTGAGGAGATAGGAACGAACCGCCAGGGCTCTTGAAACGCTTGCGATTACACGCCCAGTATTACCCACAAGCCAAGCGCAAGCATCACCAACCCTGCGACAAGGTGCAGGTGCCTTATGCGCTCATCCTTCCACTTCTGCATCTCTTCAATGCGCTTGTACCCAAAGTAAAATAATCCATTAATGACAAGGAGTGGGACGACGAACACCACGTTGTAGTAGAGCAGGAGCGGGATTGCCGCATCACGCGTTGACTTCTCAGCCAAAAGACCGAGAATGAACAAGTACGGCCCGCCCGTGCACGGCAGCTCGAACAAACAGACAACGAAACCCGCCAGGAAAGCGCCGATGGGAGTCGTGGCCTTCTCAAGTATCGCCTTCAACCTCGGCCGCCAGCAGCGCGGAATTTCCATGACGAAGCCACCACAGCCATACCAGAAGAAATCCTTTATGTTGGCAAGGCCTATCAGAATCGCAAGTATGCCGACCGCCTGGTAGAAAATATAAGACAGCCCGGAGACTTTTATTGCCGAGAACAGCCCCAACCCGAAGAGGAAATAAGCGATATAAAGAGCCGCTGTGAAAGCGAGGCCCGCGGTCAACGCCCGTTTTCGACCGCCTGCCGCGAGCAAAGCCGCCAGAAGGATCAGCAGGACAGCCATCGCACACGGATTGATCGAGTCGACGAGCGCCGCCCCCGTGAGCAGCCACAACGATACCGTTTCCCTCTCGAGTTCAGATATCTCGCCTGCAAGACCTGAGCTAACCATGCGAGCGTCAAGCGATGGACACTCCTCCCTGAGCTGGGACTCCAGCTGATTGATTATCGGCGAGTCCCCAACAAGGTAGTAATCCCCTGTGAAGGCTACGGGCACCCCCCTCATAGCCATTGGCACGCTATAGGCATTGAAGTACTGCCGGAGCAGCGCCAGATTCGTGGAATTGTCATAAACCTCGAAGCGGTGCACCTCAACGCCTTTCGCCTCGAGCATGTCGATTGTTGACTCCGCCCTCGCGCAGTGAGGACACCCATTTCCGTAGAAGAAATACGCGCATTGCGCTGACGCAAGCGACAGCAAAAGCAGGGATATCAATGCCTTCCTCATCTCATAACCCCTTCGAGTATCTTCCGGAAAACCGGTTCAAGCCCTGGCTTACGGACGATCACCGGCTTCAACAAGACAAGCGCCTCAACAAAAGCCATGTCATAGGGTATTTCTGCGAGGACATTTAAGTTCTTTTTTGTCGCGAAAGAGCGGATTTCTTCAGTCATCCTCGGATTCAAATCCGCTTTATTGATAACAATACCTGCGGGTATACCGAAGTGCTCCACGACGCCAAGCGCACGGCTCAAGTCCCACAAAGCAGCGGGCGTCGGCTCGGTCACTGCCACAACAAAATCACAGCCCTGCACAGATGCAACAACAGGGCAGCCGATGCCGGCAGCGCAATCGATGACGAGCACATCAGCCCCAATGCTCTCGGCAAGCCGCTTCACCTCGAAAACAACTTTCCCGGAACTCGCTTCACCCATCTTCAACTGCGCAGAAACAACGGGAAAGCCGTACGGCGTAACAGCCGTGCCGATGGTCGCATTCTGCACTGGCTTGAGCACAATCGCCTCCGAAGGGCACGCGATTACACACGCTCCGCATCCCTCACAAAGAGCGTCGTTGAACACAGGCAACCCATTAACCATCTTAACGGCGCCGAAAACACACACTTCCGCGCACCTTCCACAGCCAGTGCACTTGCCCGGAACCAAGCGGGCTTTTTCGCTCACAGAAAGGCTTTTTTCCTCATCGAGCTGCTTAACGCCCAAAACCAGCGCCAGGTTGGCGGCATCCACATCGCAATCAGCAGCAACGACGCTATGATCACGCGCAAGCAGGACAGCCAAAGAAGCAGCTATACTACTTTTGCCCACACCTCCCTTACCTGACAAAACCGCCAGTTTCACAATTCAGGCCTCCTCTTCCTCGTTTCTTGTAGATCCAGCGGGACAGCATCCTGACTCTTGGCATCATACACCATTACGGTATTAAGGCCAGCGAACTCTGTCTTTATCCGATCCATCTCCGCGCGCCCAAGTGGTTTGCAACCGCACGGCCTCAGAGGGGTGTCCAAGAAGATGTCATTGGGTTTTATCTGTCTCGCAAGCTCTGCCATATCTCCAGCACAGTCTTTGTTCTTGTCGATGAACATCATCTGAAGGTCAAACTCCCCGCGAAACTCGTTTCTCATCGCCTTGATGCCGTCAACAATCTCCTCAAAACGTATTCCAGCAACAGGCCGGTTTATCTCCTCGAACAACTCCTGACCAGGCGCATCAAGCTTTGCGTGTATAACATCGAAATACATCAAGCTCTCCCTGACCTCAGGCAGGTAAAGGAGAGAGGAATTGGTTAGTATCGCCATAGGCACGCTAATGACATGCTTCACAACAGCAGCAATCTTGTCGATATTGCTCGCAAGCGTGGGCTCACCCATCCCAGAAAACGTGACAATGTCCGGCGCCGCTCTCGCGAAGGCTGATTCCAGCTCCTCCCCGACGACTGCTGCATCAACAAACCTTTTCCTTTCGGTGGTCTTCAAGCGTGTCGGGCCGAGCTGGCAGTAAACACAATCAAAAGAACAGACGTTGATGCATACTGGATCTACGCCCAAAGATCGTCCGAGCCGCCAAGAAGGAACGGGCCCGTAAACCGTTTTCACTTCATTCCCTCCACACGTTCAGCCAGAGATATTATTGCCGGCACCTTCACTGGCTCTCCAAGCGAATAGGCCTTGAACACCTCTTCGCTGTAAGGTATTTCCACCGCCACTTCAGCGCCAAAGCGCTCGGCAATCCGCTTGATGCCATACGGCGGCGCAATGCCAGCGCGGTTGAGCACGACTTTTGCGGGCACGTCAAGCTTTCCGAGCAACTCCAGTATCAGAGAAAGGTCATGTTCACCCAAGGGGGTCGGCTCGGTCACTGCGAAAGCCAGCTTAACGCCTTCCAGAGCGGATATCACATCACAGTGAGTCCCAGCCGCGGTGTCGATTACCACGTAATCGAATCCGCTCTCTATCTTTTTGAGGTGACGCTTCAAGGCATTCACCACGAACTCAGAAACCACTTCAGAAACCTTCAACTCCCCGCTGAGAAGACGCACGCCTCTCCCCTCACCCTCAAAAATGAACCCGATTTCCTTGCTCGCCTTGCCAATCGCACCCACCGGGCATGCGAGCATGCACGCGCCGCACCCGCTGCACTGCTCCTCGATGAACACAGGATGATCACCACGGCGATGAATAACCGCACTCATCTTGCATACCTCAGCGCACCTGCCGCAGCGGGTGCAGAGATTCTTGTCGAGCACGGGGATGGTTTTGGTGACTGTGTCGACCTTACTGCGCTTTATCGCTAAGATCAAGTGGTCGTCAGGACAGTCCACGTCCGCATCCACCAGCAGCACCTTATGTCTTTTAGCGAGCTCGAAAGCCAGCGCAGTCGCTACAGTGGACTTCCCCGTCCCCCCCTTGCCGCCGGTAACCGCGATCCTCAATGCCCACACCCTTCTTCCAAACTTTTCAAAGACGGGAGATTACTAATGACCTCCCTCACCGTCGAGTACGGGCCGGTCAAGGCTTTCAGACCGAGTTCGGAAAGCGCCTCGATCGCCCTGGATCCGATGCCGTGAACAAACACAGCGGCAACTCCCTCCCGTACCAAAACATCAACAGGTGTGCACCTCTCATGCTCGTGCTCCTCGCACTCGAAAAATGCCGAGCTTTTGTCGTTGGTGTCGTACACGAAGAAGAAACTCACGTGACCGAAGTGGCTGCTCACCCTCGACTCCAAGCCATTTTTTTCAGTGACTGGGATTGCGATCTTCACGTTAGCGCCTCACTCAATTATTTTACTTAGTTCACCAGCAGCAAGCTTTTGTACATTCTCTTCAACATTCCCGCTCACAGCAGCATACATTTCCACGCCGAACTGATTAAGCACTGAGGACGCCCTCGGACCGATTGCACCAGAGATCACTGCATCAACCTTCTCATTGACGATCAACTCTGCAGCAGCGATTCCGGCGCCACCGCGCTGGTCGATGGCCGGGTTCTTGACTGCTTTGACGAAACTGATTCCCTCACCGCTTACCTCCATTATGACGAAATAGGGGCAGCGACCGAAAACATTGCTCACTTCAGAATCTTTTCCCTCTCCTGTTGCTGTTACTGCTACTCTCATCAAATCACCTCACCATTTTTGCTCCGCACTTCGGACACTTCATCTCATAGCACGGCACGCCGCGCTGGTGCGGGGATTTAGTGCCGCACTTCGGGCAGACGCACTCGCCGCCAGGGCCGAGCGCCCTCCCGCTCATCCTGCCTCTTCCTCCAATCATATAATCACCTCCTTCGATGCGGATTGCCTTCCCGCTGATCAATGCATCGCTTACCTTATGCCGGGCTGAACCGAGAAGACGGTTGAAGGTCGGCTGCGAAATCCTCATCTTCTCTGCTGCTTTCTCCTGGGGCATGTTCTCCGAGTCCGCGAGCCGCAGCGCTTCATACTCATCAACAGTCAGGACTACTTCGTCCAGATCGCTGATCGGCACGCCGCGCGGCTTGAAGTACGTTATCCCCGGTTCGCTTCCGACCCACCGCCTCTTCCTCGGTCGTGGCATACTCAATCATGCTCTTCGAAAGCCTTGTCCTGCTCGGCATCGTTCTTCCTGATCCATTCCATCAGCATGGCTGCGTGCTCCTTCTCCTCATCCCGGTTATGCTCAAGGATTCTCTTCAGCCCTGCATCCGAAACATTCTCAACCCGTTCCTGATACCAGTTTATCGCTTCCAGTTCCTCTACCAGCGATTGCCTCGCTCGTTCCAGATCCTTGGTCTCCTGCGAAAGGTTTTCTCTTCCTTCATGCTCTCCTGTCATTTCACTCACTCAATTCCTTCAGCTTTTTTGCTATACCCTGTCTTGCGGCTTCAAGCTCTTCAAGCTCTGCTTCCATGACCTTCTTTTCCTCTTCAAGTATACTTACTTGCTGGTCCTTGGTAAGCTCCACCTGTCGCGCTGGCGCAAAACCCAAAAATCGTCTTCCGCGACCCATTCCACGGCCAAAGCCCATTCCGAAAGCTACTGAGCTGAAGCCCGGGCAATTGCCCAAACCTCTTCCGGTTCTAGGTCCATGACCCATGGGTCCGGTTCCATCTCCATACGGCATTTTTACATCACCTCTTTTTGTTTATAGAGTTATGAATAATTATTCACTAACTACTATTTAAAGGTAACGGATTATGATTCAAAACCCCGTTATGATGGACGAGAGAGCAGCGTAAGAGACCATGCCAAACAACAGGCCGAGCGACGCGAAATCCATGCCGCCATACCTCTGGGCGAGTGGCAGGAGCTCATCCAGGGAAACGAAGATCATGGCCCCCGCCGCAAAAGCGAGCATAAGCGGGTTCAATGCAGGGACCCACGCGAACAAGGCCAGACCCATCAAAGCCCCCGCAGGCTCTGCGAGAGCAGAGAGAAACGCAAGCCAAAACAGTTCCTTCTTTTTCTTTGCCATAACGAGCGGTATCCCTAGCGCGAATTCTTCAGGGATGTTGTGCAGGCCTATGCCAATAGCAACAGCAGTGCCTGCAAGGGGATTGACCATGAACGCTGTGGCCATGGCGAATCCTTCAGGGAAGTCGTGGATTATGAGACCGAGCGCCACCATATGCCCGGTCTTGAGTTCTCTGGCTTTTTTCGCGGACTCTTTGATGAAGTGTATGTGGGGGTAGAGGAAGTCGAATGACCAGACCACTAGGAAGCCAGTGGCGAACACGGCCAGGACGAGCAGCTCGTCCGCTTCGGATATGGCTAATGGGAATAGCTCGAAGAATGAGATCGAGATCATGACGCCCGAAGAGAACCCTATGCCGACGCTGGCCAGCTTCTTGGTTTTAGTGCAGCACGTGGCGAGGAGCACGCCAACGAAGGTAGTGAGTCCGGACAGCAACGCTATGAAGACTATTTCTAGCACGAGGAGATAGTTCTCGCTGGCAGTATTTAAGCTTTCTCACGGCGTTGCGTTCAGCACTCAGCCAAAGAGCTTCTCAAGCTTTTTCTTGTTTTCCTGCGGTCCCTTGAACAGGAGCACGTCGCCTGCGTTCACGACCTCGTCCGCGCTCAGCAGGTACTTCCACTCCTTTTTCTTGATGGCTATCAAGTGCATGCCTGTCGCGCTCACGACGTCCAGCGCCTGGAACGGCTTGCCGACTGATGCTGACTCTGGCTTGACCTCGACCTTTACGATGGCCGCCCTGCCCTGCGACACCACTTCACGGAGGAGGGAGTGCTTCTTCACGCCTTTCCGCACCATGGCCGCTATGTGCCTCGCGCTGTTCGCTATGTCTTCCGTGTTCTTGGCGACTTCGAGCACTGCGACCATGCCTTCTGCGTCTGCTGGCGGCACCCTGCTGAGTATGGTCTTCAGGTTGACTTCCCGCTCGAGCCTCCGCACGCTCTCGTACAACGACTCCACGTCCTCGGCGAGTGCTTTGTCGTCTGTCAGCAGCGAGCTGTAAGCCAAGTCGACCATGAGGCTGGACAGGTCGCGCATGCTTATCAGGTAGTCGAGCACGCCCCTGTCGTTCTCAAGGACTTTTTCCGCGAATTTTTTGTTCATATACAATCACCCTTTTCACAAACTTATTACGAATCCTACGAATGAAATGAATATCATGATGCCGACCACGTCGCTGAACGTGGTGAGGAACGGCGCTTCGAAGTTGTCGGGGTCGAGCCGCGCCATCGTGGTCGCAACGCTGACTGCGACTGCTATGGCAAGGTCAAGCGTCACCACAACGACTGCTGAGGCCATCACCGCGGCGAGGAACTTCAACAGCGGCGGCATGGCCAGGCCCAGCACGGCGGAGAAGGCGAATGCTAGCAGCGCCATCACGATGAAGAAGAGGATTGTCGTGACGTACGTGCCGGCGACATTGTCCCTGAACCTCTTGCTGCGCAGCGACGCCCTGCCAGTGCCGAGGTGGAGCGACGTGGTGAGTCTGGAGGCGAAGCTGCTGGATATGTCGCCGCACGAGTCGATGAATGCCGGTATCATGAGCAGCACGCCGGGGTACGTGGCCAGGAACGCGGCGTTCGTCTCGAGGGTGAGTCCTGCGAACATGCTGAGGAAGGTAAACGCAACGAGTGGTGGCGCGCTCTCGAGGATGATGCGCTTCGCAGAATACATCAGCCAGCCACCCCCAGGTAAGCGAGGACGGACAAGTACACTGCCACGACGACGATGACGTCGCCAGTCGTGGTGAGGGTGGGGATGACGACGCTGGACGGGTCGAGCCTGTGCTTTCGCGCGTAGAACGACAGCCACACAGTGAAGAGGGATTGGATTGCGGCGACTGTTGTGAGCGACAGCAGGGAGATGAACGCGAAGCCCCATAATGGCACGTGCGGGATGCCCGCTGCCTCTCTTACGACGTACCCAGAGAGCGCTGCGACGACCGCGACTATGATCGCTACTGCGACAGTGCCTGCGACGTTTTCGCTGACTTCTTTGTTCTGCCGTGACTTGATGACGCCGAGGTGCATGGCAGTGGATATCCGCGCTGCGAGAGCGCTGTCCAAGGCATTGCGGACATTCATGAGCGCTGGCACGAGCACGAACACGCCGGGGACGAGGGGGAGTATTTCAAGGTAGTGGCTGAGGAAGTAGCCGCCGAACAGCTCGCCGATGCCGGATAGTATCATGAAGGGAAGTGATTGCGAGATGATTTTCCTGAAACTCCAGTACGGCTCCATTTCCATGAAAACAAAACGAGCAGGGTTTAAAAGCCTTGTACTCGCGTGGTGGAACGCTGCTCTCTCTCGTTGAGCTGGCAAGTAACGAAGCGCTTGATTGGGGTCTGGAGGACGTTGCTTTGCACATCCGTATGTTATTATATGCGCGTTCGCATAAGTTTCGCTCATGAATCATACGGAAAGAAATGCGGCGACCCGGAGGGCCGTGGCGAGAACGCTCATCAAAGCCCACAAACAGGCAAAAGCGCCGTGACCCGGCTTTGCGCGTCAGTAAATGTGCTCCTGGCCGTCAGTCGTTGGCGCTGTCCACAACACGTGGTCGTCGGCAGGCAGTTGCTGCAGGTTGCTCATCTCGTAGTCGTCGCGGTGCAGGTTGTATGAATCGTAGAAGCCGTTGTAGATTTCGAACACTTCTCCTGTGTCCGGGTTGTACACCCGTTCCCTGTCCAGCATTGCGTCACTCCTCTTCTCGGAGATTATGTCGTCTGATTTCTGGCGGGCGTTCCAGGAATCGATTATCACGTCGCTTGTCTCGCTCAGGGTCCGGCCGAGCTCCAGGGATGCTTGGAGTTGGGCTTGCTGGTTCCTGAGGCACTGCGAGATGTAAGCGTCTGAGAACGCCATGGTTTGCAGTGATTGCGTCAGCACGGGCTCGTACTGGTCGAAAGAGTCTTTTTCGGCGGTGACTCCTGTGAAGCTGAACGCGTACGAGATGCCGCCTCCCGGCATGCCGTAGCTGGGCAGCACTTCCGCGACTGCGACGTAGAAAACGCCTTCGCCGACTTCGTTTCCGGCGCTGAAGAGGGCTCGCATGGTTTCAGCGTTCGCGCCGGTGATTATCGAGCTCTCCAGCTGTGAAGAAACCACTTCGGCGTCGTTGAGTTGCGGCCACGAGCTCGTGAATGCTTTGGACAACGCCATTTGCGTGAGTTGCGGGTATATGCCCAGGAATTTTTGCGGCGTGGTCGGGTTCAGTACGGGCGCGTCCTGCCAGAGTAGTTGGTAGCCGCCCATGGCCATGTAGTCCTGATCCACTTGAATCTGCTGTTGGTTCGAGTACATGGGACCGAGCTCGTTGAAGTAAAAGATTGCGTTAGCGGGGTTGGCCGGGTCTTTGACTATCACGGCGAGCGTTTCGCAGTCCCCTGCTTTCGTGACCTGCCAGCCGACTGGCTTCTGCATTGCGAACACTTCACTCGCGTGATTCTCGAGCTGCAACGCTTGTATGGGAGTAGGCGTAGGAGTGGGGGTGGGCGTTGGAGTCGGCGTCGGAGTGGGAGTAGGCGCGGGCGTTGGAGTGGGTGTGGGTGCGGATGTGTTTATTATTTGTATTGCTTGCGGCGAGCAGTCTTGCGGGCAGTTTTGTTCGTCTTCCGGGTATTCGCAGATGCCGTCGCCGCATTCTGTGATGCATCCTGCGAGGATGGCGAGTGCGATGAGGAGTGCAAAGCGTTTCATGCGGAAAATAATCCCGTCGGGGTTAAAAAATGTTCGCTCCATCTTGTGTGGCGTGCATGCCCTGACAAGCATTGAATATGCTTTCCGATACAATGAAGCGCATGGAGATCGCGGACAAGAGTCTTTTCGCGAAGTATGTCGTGCCTGCGGAGTACTTGGGGGAAGGAATCGCGCTGACGCCGTACGGCAGAAGAAAGGTTAATATAGATTTCTTGCCTAATGTGGGGGTTGGACAGCACGTGATCGTGCACTACAATTACGTTGTTGAGGGGATTGATGGGAAACAGTTCGAGGAGTTGCGGGTGAAGAAGGCATGAATGCGTACTTGTTCGTCGTCGCTACTGCAGTGATTTCTGGAGTGTCCATCTTTCTCAACAAGTTCGGCGTGAGCGGCATGGACCCGTTCGTGTTCACGTCGCTGAAGAACGCTTTGGTTGCTACTGTGTTGTTGTCTGGCCTGGCGCTGGTCGCGAGGCTTGATGTGTTGCGCAATCTGTCTGAAGATGCGTGGAAGAAGCTCATCCTCCTCGGATTGGTTGGGGGGAGCGTTCCTTTCTTGTTGTTTTTCTGGGGTTTGAGCGGGGCGAGTGCTGCGTCGGCGGCGTTCATTCACAAGACGATGTTCGTGTGGGTGGGTTTGCTGGCGTTTTTTTTCTTGGGCGAGCGGTTGACGCGCGTGCAGGTGCTGGCGTCCGGACTGCTGTTCGCTGGGGTCGCGCTTTTTTCGGCGCCTTCATTGTCGTTGGGGTTGCCTGAGCTCGCGATTCTCGCTGCGACATTGTTGTGGTCGGCGGAGGTCGTCATCGCGAAGAAGGCGTTGAAGGAAGTGCCTGCCAGCGTCGTGGCGTGGGGGAGGATGTTTTTCGGTTCGTTGGTGCTTACTGGCTTCTTGTTATTGACTGGCGGGATTGGTTCTATCGCGTCCCTTGGTTTGAGTGAGTGGTGCTGGATTGCGGTGACGAGCGTGTTGTTGTGCGGGTATGTCTTCACGTGGTACTCCGGGTTGGCGGGCATTCCTGCGACTCATGCTGCGGCTGTACTTGTTGTGGGGTCTGTTATCACGACAGCGTTGTCTGCGGTGCTCCTGGGGACGGCTGTTCCCGCGACCGAGCTGGCGGGTTACGTGATGGTGTTAATGAGCGTGGTTCTGATCACCGTGCATGTGTGGGCGGGGTCTGCGAACAGGGTGGTTGCATGTGCTTGACTGTTCCTGCGAGGGTGTTGTCTGTTGACGGGGAGAGTGTTCGTGTTGAGGTGAGGGGCGTTGAGAGGCAGGCGAAGTGCTTCGTGAGCGTGAGTGAAGGGGATTTTGTGGAAGTTGGGATGGGCGTTGTTTTGGGCAGGATTTCGAGGGAGAGGTTCGACGAACTCGCTAGTTTTTCTGTTTGAAGAGTTGTGCTGCTGGGCAACGAATCTTTGGAGGGCGCTTCATTCTTCGCCGTAAAACAACTGCCGGGCGTTTTCCTCGAACTTTGCCCATGAGGGTAGGAAATTGGATATTTTTGATTCCATCGCCTTCTGGGTGAGGAGGGATTGAATTGCAGCGCTTTCGAGGTCCAGCCTGCTTTGCGTCTCTACGTATACTGGTTCATCGCTTTCCGCTGCCGCGCCCTCTGAAGGAGCCGGGCTTTTCGCGGCACGCACAAGCACGCTGAAGGTCTCCAAGTTCACGGGGTGGGGTCTGTGTCCGGTTTCTGTATTCGTCCTTCGATGTACTTACTGCGCATAAGTTCCTCGATTTCTTCGAGGGCCGCGTGCTTTTCGATGCCGCGGTTTTCGAGCGATTCGAGTATGCTGCCGAGAGAGGCTTCGCCCGCCGACCTTGTCGCGTTGAGGACTGCGTACTGGGTCGGCGTCAAGTACTTCCTGGCGTTGAATTTCTTGTCCGAGAGGAGCTGTTCCACCGCCCGATTGATCGCTTCCTTCATCCCCTCGTTCGGCGGCTGGAACCGCGGGAGTCCCCTGCCGCTCGCAAGGCTTTTCTTCATTAAGTCCAGGCGTTTGTCAGTCCAGAAATCTACGTACTTCTTCGTCCAGTACGTTTTTGGGCTGGGCGGCTTCTTTTCCATGAGAATGACTATGCATTAACTCATTAAAAAGGCTGCGGGGGGGGATCAGAACCGCATCAAGGCGAATCCGATCACGATGATGGCGAGCTGCCATAACTCCACGCCGGCGAGGTATCCCATGGAGGAGAGCGCCCACAGCACGCCGATGATGAATATGAGCCTTCCCGGAAACCCTGACGGGCCATCGTGGTGCATGTGCCAGGGCGGGCAGCCTTTCTCCCAGTCCTTGCTCTTGAATTCCTTCTCTATCTTGCGGCCGATCAGCTCGCCGATCTCGTCCCAACTATGTTCTTTTTTCTTTTGAGTGGCCATGAAAAAACACCTAATCAAAGTAGGTGAAAGAAATATAAAAAAGCCCCGGGAGGACAGCTCGACCACGTCAAGTGTCCCCTAATCACGTTTCACCCCACTCCTTGATAAATCCCTTGAGTTTGTCCACTTCAATGACAAAAATCCCATATTCTGTTTTAATCTCGACGGCGTAGGCTTTGAAGTGGCGGTCGTTTGATAGTATGAAGGATTTACTAAATGTATCTTTTTTTGAAATTGTTTTGGTGAGTAACTCTTTATCTTCCCCTTCAGGTAGATTCTCTTTGTTTTCTCCGAGTTCTTTCTCATTTGATTTAAAGAAGGCGTCTACTTTGGAGCATAATTGCTCATCAAGCGCTTGATTTTCGACTATTATCCGTTTAAACAGCTCAGCTAGTCTCTCCCGTATCTTTTCTTTACAATCTAATATCCAATCCTCTGGGAGGTAGTTCATTATTGGATACTTGGCGGCCCCCATAGCGTTTAAGAACTCTGACGAGACATGTTTTTCCGTCCAATACTTCTGTTCCTCGAAAATTACTAGGCTAAGGCCCTGTTTCTCCCCTAAGTCCATGAATTTATCTAAGTCTTCTTTATACCTTGATTTTAATGGCTTTAGCCCCAATACTTTCCCTAGACCTTTTGGCGGTTGGAAATCAATACAAGAATAGATACAAGCATTAGCATCAAATACTACGAGAGAATCGTTAGGGACGGGTGTTGCGCTTTCAGTGATTTTAACTCCTCCTTAGTCAAATTCTCCAGAAAATTCATTTCTCCGAGAGGTTCAATTATGTCATACAGGTAAGCGATTCGTTTTATGTCCTCATAACTCATCCTCAAGTCATTCAAATTTATCTGATCTAATGACTTTTTCTTCATTTTAGAAGCAATACCCCCAAGCTCTTCCAAAAACTCACTGATTAGTTCACTCTCGTAATACTTACCCATGCTTACCCCCTCAATAAACATGGTCCAACTCGTTTTTTCGGTTTCCTCCCGCTTAGCGATTGCGTTTATGACTCTTTGGATTAGTTTAATCATTCCAAGGATGTCCATTATCTGCTCGTTTCGAATGTCTTTTTTCTTGGACCAAAACGAATAAGATTTAGCTAACTCCTTGTTTAGCCCGCCTACTCTTTCTTTAAAACTCTTGTCGTCATCAAGTAACAGCGTTTTGTGTTCTTTTTTACTAATTCCACTGGAACTGATTCTCTCAAGTCCTGGAATTTTTCTATCTATCCGTTCCATCCTCTCCAAAAATCGTTTGTTAGTTTGTAAGATTGGGAGGATATTTTTTTCAACGAGCTCTACGCCTTTTTTTGATAAGTAGTAATCTTCTCGCGTATACTCTTTCCCTGGAAACGAAACTTCCTTTAGTGTAATCAAACCCTCTTCTTGGCAAGCTTCAAGTTGTGGTTTTACCATCACTGAGAAGGAGCCCCTATCCTTCTTTGTGAATATCCACTCAAGAGGTAAACCCCTTACTTCTGAGTAGGCTAAGATTTTCTGGAGAACAGTAGCTCCGCGAATTGAGTGATTTGGCGCCCTATGTAGCACATACAAAATAGGCCAATATTGCGGTAATCCCTCCATCAAGCTACCTCCATTACAGGATATGAATGGTCTCTTTTTAATTGTTTCACTAATTCCTATAGGTTTATTGCACCCCTAGAATAAATACACAGCTGCTTACAATATGCCGAGAACGAGCTCATCTCCCGCTTTTCTCGACTATCTCGCGCTCTTCCTTCGTGAGGCCGTACAAGCCATAGACCAACCCGTCAATCTTGGCATCGGTTTCCGCGATTTCTTTCTCCAACCGCTTCCGCTCATCCGTCTGCTTGTCACCCATCCCAACCAAGCGCTTGTTCAAAGAGAGCATTTTCTTGGCCAGCTTCTCCAGCTCAGGCGACTCCTTCTTCGCTATCGGCACGTTCCCGAAGTACTTCCATATCAATTGGTACCCGCCGCGGATTTGCGTGCAGGTGTTTGAGATGAGGAACCAACCCAGCTTCGAGTTTAGGATAGCCAAGAGCTTCAAGTCTTCAGTCGGAATGAAGAAATTCGCGTTATTGGCGAAATAACCGTCAGTATCAAGAGTGAAGCGTGGTCCAGTAGTTATGGCGCCGTAAATCAGCTTGGGTTTTTTGAATTTGTCGTAATAGTCACAAGCCCTTAGCTCATACCAATGCTCGCCTTTATCCCATCTTTTTTCAAGCTCCGGTTTGAACTGCTTGAGCCAGTTATACACTGCGGGATAGCGTTGGATGTCAACACCGATTTTCGTTAAAATTATGTACTTCTCATCAAAATGAATCACGTACGGACGGACTTCCTTACCCATCAAAAATGGATAGATTATTTCTTTTGATGCCGAATCCTCTTTAGTCAGTTGATTCTTTGTTTCTTTACTGATTACAAACGCTTTCGTAAGACCTGTCTTTATACCAAAATACGCTTTGTCTGAGATATATCTACTTAACGGCAAACTATCTTTTCTTGTTTTTTCTAATACCTTTGTTACTCCCTCCGGCTGGAAGTTCCATCCGCTTTTGTCTAGGTTCTTTTGGTTCATGGTGAACGAGTTCTTTTTCACGTATTCCTCTAACGAGTCGAAGTTGAGGTCCCGCACTAGGCACACTTTTGTCTTGGGGTTCTGCTTTTTCTTGTTGCGGATTACGATTATGCAGGGGTAGGTCGTGGCGTCCTCAAAGACTTTGAGGTCCCCGAAGTCGATGAACTCTTCCACCCAGTAGTTGCCAAGGAACTCGCGCAGGCGCTCGCCGTAGCCTGCCTTGAGCCACTTGTTGGAAACAATCATGCCGAAGTAACCCCCTTCTTTGAGGAGCTTCAGCTCGCGCTCGAAGAAGTAGACGAACAAGTCGGCCATGCTATGGTACACTTCGTACCCCTTCTCAAGGAAAGGCTTTATGGGTAGGAGCTCTTCCTGCCTCACGTAAGGCGGGTTCCCGATGACCACGTCGAAGCCGCCGTCTTTCATCACGTTTTTGAACTCTTTGTTCCAGTCGAAGGCCTTGTCGCCCGCTACTTTGGGGTCGTCTATGAGGGAGTTGCCGCACTTGATGCTGCTCTCCAGCGACGGCAGCAGGTGCCTCTTCTCAGCCATTTTCAGCAAGAGGTTCAGTTGCGCGATTTCAACGGCCTTCTCGTCCAGGTCGACGCCGTGGATGTTGTTCTTCAGAATCTCGATTTTCTTCGTGATGCGCGCGCCGTCGCCCCCGAGCTTGGCCTGGGCGTAATCCTTGTCGTTCTTCGCGTAGTACTCGTCCAGCACGTCAAACGCCTTTATCAAGAAAGAGCCTGAGCCGCATGCGGGGTCCAGCACGCGAATTTTGTCCACGTCCGCAGGCTTCTTCTTCTTGATTAGCTCGCCCAGCGTGTTCTTGACGATGTAGTCCACGATGTACGTGGGCGTGTAGTAGATGCCCTGCTCCTTGCGGTGCGACTTGCCTTCCGAGAGTTTCGCGCGCTTGGCAGTGGTCTGCAGGACAGTGCCCAGGTACTGTTCGTAAATGTTGCCGAGCACGTCAGAATCGATAAGGGCGAAGTCGTAGCGCACGTTCCCGTCCGTGGAGTAGTAAAGGGCGTCGATGACACCGTCAAGGATCCTGTCGCTGACCTTGACCTTGTCAGCCTCGTGCTCCTCGTCGGCCGTTCTCCCGAAGAGCTTGCTGTCGTAGTGCTCGCGGTAATAATCAAAGATTTCGTTGAGCTCGCGGGACAGGCTCCTGCCCTTCTCGCGGTGCGCGTTCAGCGCCTCTTTCAGCTTGTTGCCCTCTATCTGCCTGTCCTCGCACGCGCGGATGAAAATCAATCGGTCGATCACGCGCTGGACTATCTCGTCAATCTCTTCCTGCAAGTACTTGTCCGGGTGCGCCTTCTTGATGTCCTTGGACAACGCCTCGCGCCACACAAGAAGCTCCTTGAGCAGTAGCTCGGCAACGCTTTTCCTCGGCGTCCTTTTCCCGACGGTGCTCGCGTAGTCGCCCAAAGCGTTCTTGTCGAAGCTTTCCTTGCTGAGGAGCCAGAGCTTGTCGAACTCGTTGAGGAACTGGGTGTACCTTAGCTCGAAGACTTGGTTGCGCCAGATGTTCGCTTCGTTCCACTCGCAGTTGAACACCTTCAAGCCCTCGAAGTCCGTGAGCACCGCCCACGTGACTCCTTTGTTGAACCCGTAGGAAATGGCTTGCTTGGCGAACTCTGTGTCGTCGAGGTTTACTTTCGCGCCCTTTGCCTCCACGAAGAACCGTATCACGCCGCCGAGCCGGAACGCGTAGTCCGCTCTTCCGCGGAGGACGCGCTGTTCCTTGATTACTTCGTCGTCCGTGCGCTCGTTGCGCATGTCCCAGCCTAATGCCTCGAACAAGGGCTCTATGAACTCGTTTTTGGTGCGCTCCTCTGAGTAGGTCTTGAGCTTGCCCTCGTCCATGACCCTCTGGAACTTGTCCACGAGGCCCTGGACCCTCTGCTGCGCCGCTTCACTAGACAACCAAGTTCACCTGAAGCGTATTAACCGCCCTGTTTATTTAAGGCTTTTCACGAGCCCTCGGCAACCCACAGCCCTTTCCGGTTAAATATGGTGGGTCGCATAATACGCGCCATGGAAGAGCTTGTGAAAGGCGGTCTCGTGCTCGGGGCGGGCTGGGTTATCGTGAAAGCGGTATGCATAGCCTTCAACCTAAGCCTCGGGGTCCTGTGGCTGTGATAGTGATGGGCACGTTCATCGCGATAGAAGTAGGCGACTCCGCGTACACGGAGCTCAAAACCAAAGCCGGAGGCTTCGAACAAACCGATGACGGCGTTTACTTGGGGGAATACAACGCGATTAACGAGCAGGAGGCAAGAAAAGCCGTCCACAACCAATACCCCGACAAGCAATTCGACTGCCTCGTCCTGAAAAAAATGCGCCCCCCGAACAACAGCACGCGGCAGTAACAGCCCCAACACAAGAAACCGAATTTTTTCGTAATACAGAACCCCCATCAGGGACCGCAATGGCTCCTGAGCCTTGCTCCGCATATACTTTTGCTCAATTGCAATTCCTAATTGCACGGGTAGTACGCCCTAGCAACACCTTAGAATTCGAGCGCGAAATCACTCAATAAATACAACAACCCCAAGCGAAAAGGGTTAATGATTCTCTTTCTGGAGCGCGGCCAACCGCTCCATTAATAGTTGCTTCACGTGGTCGTCCTTCATGACGTACTCCATGAACTCATCAGCCTCCTTCCTCTTGTCGTCTGCCTCAAGCGCTGTTGCGAGGTCGAGCGCGCTGCCGCAACGCGAGCAATACTTGCTAGCAGGAGAATTAGCCTCCTTGCAACGTGGGCAAGCCCTAAGCACAAACCGCTCCTTCTTGCTGTCCTCGGGTGGCTTCACGCCATAAATGCCTAGCAAGGCGTCGTCCACGTCCCTACCGGACAGGTGGACGTAAATGCTCGCCATTTCAGAGGATTGCGCCCAGCCGAAGTATTCCTTCATTTGGGCTTCTGTGAGCTTGTTTGCAAGCGACGTTGCCCTCGCGTGCCTGAAACTATGAGGATTAACCCTTTTTGTAATGCCTGCTTTCTTAGCCAGCTTTCGAAGTAGCACGTTGATTGTTGAATAATTGACGCTTGAGCCGTCCAGCGAGCAGAACAAGTGCCCCTTGCTTGTGGGGTGGTTGTCGAGCCACAACGCGATGGCCGGAGCCGCGGAAATCACGCGCACGCGGCGGTCGCCGGTCTTCCCGGTCACGCGGAGAATGCCG
Source organism: Candidatus Iainarchaeum sp. (assembly GCA_016939415.1). Taxonomy (GTDB): domain Archaea; phylum B1Sed10-29; class B1Sed10-29; order WALL01; family WALL01; genus JAFGGZ01. Next base: position 46,918 of record JAFGGZ010000054.1, read on the forward strand.
CCGTGCTCGTCAAACTTCACGTTCTTGACCTGCAGTGTCAGGAGTTCGCTTATTCGGCATCCGCTTTCGTAAAGCGTGAGGACGAAGGCTTTGTCGCGCGGGTTCGTGCACGCCGTTACCAAGGCGCGGATGTCTTCCTCGGTCAGCAATTCTTCGGGCAGCTTGTGGCTCCCGTTTTTCATGCTCGTCTTGACCCACGAAACCATCACGGGGTACTCGCCGTTGTTCAGCCACTTGTAGAACGACTTCAAAATGACTTTGTAGTCGTGCTTCGTCCACTCCTTGAAACCCGTGGCCTCAAGCCACGAGAGCAGTTGAATAACGTCGCCCTTGGCTGCCTCGTTGAAGGGTTTTCCGAGTTGGGAGCCGAGCCTGCTCAGCGTGCTTAGGTATTTGAGGCAGCGCTTTTCCGAGAGGCCGCGAGCGATGGCTTCGGCGTGGAACTCGAGAATTAGCTTTTTGTTCGCCTCACACAGGTCAGGCGATTGCCTAACCCGCTCCAGGCAATTCGCCAGCTTCGTATTCGTGTTGTAAGGGTCGGTCCTCATGCTCCCGAGGCTCTGCTCAAACGACTATTTATAGACTGGTGCGTTAATGGCTAGGCCAACTCATGATTGGTTCTTGGCGTAAGTAAAAGCCCTTCAGAACCGTTTCTGCAACTCGCTTGGGATCTTTGGAGTTCTTTTGGATTTCTTCTGCTATTGCTTTTATCCCCTTAGTAATATTCTCAATACACTCGCTTAGATGGGCGTAGTTACAGACGAGTATCGGCTGGTGATATAATTCGTTTAACACTTGTGAGTACCTATCAAATGTTGAGGGAGTATGCAAATAGACGCAGGAAGGGATTTCCACTAACTCCTTCACCTTCCACTCATCGTCTAGTACTACTTTGGTCAAACGAGTGTTCTCATCAAAAATTAGTAATGGCACGAGTATGTTTATTGTGAGGTGGCCGGAGAGGTATGTTTTATTGATGTCTTTTAAGATGGTCTCAATTGCCTTTTTGGAATAGTACTCATCAAACTTTCCTTGCTCTTCCTTTCTAAACTGATTTGTTGCCTCGGCAAACTTCTCAAAAAGGCTATTTTGCTGTAAAAAATTGTAGTAGTCTGTTTTTACGTGGTCCATGTTCCGTTCAAGGTAGTGTGCGAGAGCTGGCATTACCTGCTCACAGGCGGGGTATATGTCATTGTCGCTTCTTTTAGGCGTATTGTTTTCTGGAGGGCGGAATACTAGTATCTTATCCGAGTATTCTGAAGTGCCTACAAGTTTGGTGCAGTTTGCTTCGGAGATTGTTTTGTTGTGCATGAAGCTGTAGAGGTAGCTGCCATTAACGAAATGGGGCAATCTTAGCATTAGGTTTCCGTGCTTTTTTTCGTCAACCTC
>JAFGGZ010000055.1 GCA_016939415.1 Candidatus Iainarchaeum sp.
CAAGGACGCTCCGCCCATGAAGCGCGTGGACGTTGACGTGTTCGGCAATGTGCGCGAATTCATGCGGTCCCGCGAGCGCTTGAAAGCCTACCTGCTGCAGGTTGGTACCTGCATGTGGTTCGGTGTACTGTACATATACATCCCGCTTTATATCGTGATCAATGGCCTTCCATGGGAGTTGATCGGCTGGTTCCTGTTCGCTGTATGCCTCCCGCTCGTTCTTATGGAGTACTGGGTTGCGAGGATGGCTGAAAAGCACGGCTTCAGGAGGTTCATGGCGATGGGGTTTGTGCTGATGGCTCTCGCGAGCTTTTCCGCCTTCGTGGTCAACGCACCTTACCCTGTAGTGATCCTGCTGGCTGCCGGCAGCATTGGCGTGGCCTTCGTCGAGTCATTGAACGAGGCGTACTTCTTCAGGGCGAACACAGAGAAGGGCATACAGCGGTTTTATGGTATCTTCCATACATCCACCGAGGCTGGCTTCGCTGTCGGGAAACTGATCGCTGCGGCAGTCCTGTTCTTCACGTCGTTCCAGTTCATCTTCCTGGCTTTAGCAGTCGAGATGCTGCTGTTCGCCGGCCTGGCGCTGACTGTTAGGAAGCGCTAGCGCTTCGTCAGCATTCTTATCACTATGCCAATGGACGCGATCAGCGCGACTGCTGCGATGGTGCCCACACCCAGAGCCCAGCCGATCAGCAAGGCATTGGATTGCGGCGCATCCCAGGGCGCCGGCACCCACGGCGTTGTTGAGTACTCCTGGAAGTACACGTCCTGCATCTCGACAGGCCACATGATTCTCCGCATCTTTGTCAGGAAGTACTCGCGGTCCAAAAGTTTGGACAGTTCAGGGTAAGAGTACCTGTCGATGTCCGAGCTCTTGACCCATTCCGCATACTCCTCGTCAAAGCCTTCCGCGGTAACGTGCCTGTCAGCGAGCACGTACAGCAGCACTTCGCTCGACCCCTTGTTTATTGAAGAGATCCGCAGTGGGTACACTGGTTCTGGAGAATCGAACTCCATCTGCAGTGGCTGCACTGTGCCGCTGCCCAGCTCGTACGCGCTGACTTCAGTGGCGTTTATCCTGCTCACTATGAAGTACCACTCCTTGTCTATGTACTCCTGGATGACGCTTCTCGCGTCGTCACTGACGCGGAAGTCGTTCCACTGAAGCCACGTGATCAATGCCTCAGGGTCCCAGGCGCTCATCACGACCACGTCATAGATGCCGACCTGGGTGCGCTCGTGGAACTCGATGCCGACAGGCGGCCCTTTCGCTGAGATCCCTTCTAACCCCAGACCAAAGTCGATGACAAAGGTTTCCGGCGGGTTCGTGAGCTCGCTGAGTTCCCAGAAGAGCTCGTGCGAAGCCACGGAGAATTCCGGGTAGGCTGGCAATGGCACGATCCATGCGAACTCGTCCACCCTGCCTTGGTAAGTGGGTTCGATGATGAGCGTTTCCCTCACGCCATCGTACAAAAGCACTGCTTTCTGCGTCGGCTCGTACAAGTCGTCTCCGTGCGTTGGCGGGATGAACCCTCCGTCTGCGCATCCGTACTCGCCTATCAAGGCGAACAGGATCAAGAGTGCGATCAACCGTTTCATGAAAACCACCTGTCCTCGCTTTTGGGTGCCGTGAGCCTTATTGGTTCTGGTTTTGTTCGGACCAGACCTAAAAAACGCTCAAGGTATATATATATATTATGTTGGGCATGAAACATATCCATGGAGCTGGACAGGAGCAAAATCAAGCTGCTCGCGTCTGATACAAGGGCTGACATCATAAAGTCCTTGAGCGAGCGCAGGAAGACGCTGACGGAGTTGTCGAACGAGCTCTGCCTAGCCCCAAGCTCCATGACAGAGCAGCTCAAGAAGCTGGAGGATGGCGGGCTCGTGCGCAAGGTTGATGAAAAGCATAAGTGGAAGTACTACGAGCTCACGAGCGAGTCAAAAGACATCACATCCCCCTCGCCGAACATATTCGTCGTCCTGTCCACACTCTTCCTCTTCCTTGCGGTCGCAGCATTCTTCGGTTCGGCTTACTTTGCGCCGGGCAATGTTGCCTCTGATCCTACGGCGCAAAAGGATGCAATGTCCGCCCCGTCCCCAAACGCGGGGTATGCTTCTGCGGAATCAGGGTCTGTGAAACTCAGTCTCGCTTGCGTTAATGAAACGCTCCTTGTGAGGAACGATGCCGACAGCAGGCTGGTGACGTCCCTGTCCGGGGAAAACGCTTCGTGCGACGTGGACTTGGAGCCCGGCGAAACAAGCGTGTGCGCTGAAGGCGTGAGCGGCGCCGGCACCCTGTCTTCTGACGGCGTGCCCCTCGGTTATGCGTGCTGAGCGGTAAGCGTTATAAATACGGCGCGAGAAACACGTACTGAGGTGCGCGGATGATCTTTGCCTTGGTGTTTGCAGCATGCCTTGTCTTCTACGCACTCCTGGTCTTCGATGGCACTGCGCTGTCCGCGTTCTCGATCGCTTCAGGCGTTGCCGCGAGCCTCATCGCTGCGGCTGTCGCGGCGAGGCTTGCTCCCGCAAAGTGGGATAACAAGCTCGCCAACCCAGTGCGCTGGCTCTTGTTCGCGTTCTACGTGGTTGTTCCATTCTTCTTGGAGATGACCAAAGCCAACCTGGATGTCGCTTACCGCGTCGTGACCGGCAGGATAAGTCCCTGCATCGTGAAAATCTCTCCCGGCCTGAAGACAACGCTTGGCACTGTCATGCTCGCGAACTCGATCACTCTGACGCCTGGCACGCTCACCATGCACGTGGACGGCAAGAACGACTTGTACGTGCACTGCCTTAATGCGCGGGGCAGAAAACCGTCCTGCGCGGATGTCTGCGCTTCCCTGCCCGAGTGGGTGCGGAGGGTGACTGAATGATCGAATTCTTCCTGATCGCCGCGACCGCGCTCGGCCTCTGCGCGCTCGTTGCGTTGCTCCGCCTCGCCCTCGGACCGACCCTCCCGGACCGGGTTGTGGCGGTGGACACTATCAACACGCTCGTTGTTTCGTCCATGGTGGCGCTGGGCGTGTACTTCCAGCACTTCATCTACGTTGATGTGGCCATTGTCTACGCACTGCTGTCATTCGTCAGCACGCTCCTTTTCGCGAAGTACTTGGAGGCGGGCGCATGATCGAGTGGGCTGTGCCGGCGGCGTTGGCTGTGGGTCTGTTATTCAATGCTTTAGCCGTGATCGGGCTGCACCGCTTCCCTGATGTGTACACGCGCCTGCACGCCGCGACAAAGTGCACTACCTTCGGCTCCATCTTCATCGTGCTCGCCGCAGCGCTGTACTCGGGAAGCGAGTGGTATCATGGCCGGCCGCACAATGCAGTGCTGGTCATCCATTCGGTGATCGCCCTTGCTGCGATCCTGCTCACGAACCCTACTGGCGCTCACGCCATCGCCAGGGCTGCGTACAAGTCTGGCCACGAGCCCATCGCAAGCGAGGACGCGCTTGAGGGGGTGGGGTTATGATGCTGGAAGCGATCCTCATGCTTCTCATCGTTGCTTCAGCGCTCCTCGCCGTGCGCTCCCGCGACCTGCTGTTCTCTGCAGCTTCTCTGGCAGTGCTCAGCCTCGGCCTTTCGTTGGAGTATTATGTTCTGCAGGCTCCGGATGTGGCCATCAGCGAGGCAGCGGTTGGCGCCGCGCTCACGACGGCAATCCTCGTCCTCACGATCCAAGCGACGTCCAGGAGGGAGGAGGTATGAGGATTCTGGCGGGTGTTGCGCTGGTAGTACTGTTCTCGTTCCTCTTGCTGGGTTTCATGCAGCTCCACCCGCAGGGCCAGCCCGCGGAGACGTCGATGGATGATTACTTCCTGCGCAATGCTGAGCAGGAAACGCACGCCGAGAACATCGTCACGTCCATTGTGTTTGATTACAGGGGCTTCGACACGCTAGGGGAGGCGACAGTGCTCTTCGCTTCAATGAGCGGAGTGCTGCTCGCGTTGGGGAAGTGGTCCGGATGACGTCGGTAATCGTGACAGAGGTCGCGAAGGCGGTGACCGCGCTGGCTCTCACGTTCGGGTTTTACCTCATCCTGAATGGCCACTCTTCTCCTGGAGGCGCTTTCCAGGGAGGTGCCGTGGTCGCGTCAGTGCTCGTGCTGCTTGTGATGGCTTATGGCTTTGGCGAGGCGGAGAAGAGGCTCAGGGGTTTCTCGAAGCTCATGAACTCTGCCGTCTTCACTAGTCTCGCGTTCCTGAGCGTCCTCCTTGTGTTCTCTTACCTCCTCGTTTTCGAGCGCTTCTTCGGGTTCCCTGCGATGAACACGCTGTCCATCATGGAAGTCGTTTCTGGCGTAGCCATCACGGCAGGCCTCGCTTACATCGTGCTCTCGCTTTCGCAGCCGGCGGTGAGGAAATGATCGTGTACTTGACTGTCGTGCTGCTCATCTCCCTGGGATTGTACGCAATCATGTTCAAGCGCAACCTCGTGAAGATAGTGATTGGCGTCGGCCTCATCGAGTCGGGCGTGAACCTGCTCATCATCTCCTTGGGTTACAGGCTCGGTGGCACTGCGCCGGTGCTGCTAAACGCACCCGCGTCCGTGATGGTCCTTCCGACACCGCAGGCCCTCGTGCTCACGAGCATTGTCATCGGCGTGGCTATCTCAGCGCTGATGCTCTCGTTCGCTAGGAACTACTTCGAACGGTACGGTACGCTTGAAGTGGGTGGGAGGCGGTTGTCCGGATGATGCAGCACTTGATCCCGGCGATTCTCGCCGTGCCGCTCATCGTGGCCTTCGCCTCGCCGCTGCTCGGCAGGGCCGGCGCGAGGCTGAGGGATGCTTTCGTCCTGCTGGCTTTCCTGGCGCTGCTGCCGATGACATTCATGCTCTGGCAGCAAGTGTCTGCATACGGCGCCCAGAACTATGTCTTCGGAGCGCTTTCGCCGGCGCAGACCACTGTGATGCTCCCGTCCGGTTATTCCCTGCCCGTCCGCATAGTCCTGTCTGTCGACGCGCTCGGAGCGTTCGCTGCGCTACTGTCCGCGGTCGTTGCATTGTCCGCAGTGCTCTACTCCTTGTCTTTCATGGGCAAGGCAGGCCGCCACTTCTATCCGTTGTTGTCGCTGATGGCGTTGGGCATGCTCGGCATATCTTTCACAGGCGACTTGTTCAACCTCTTTGTTTTCCTGGAAGTCCTGTCCATCTCTTCTGCGGCGCTGGTGGCGTATGATAGGTCGCGCGGCGAAGCCAGCGAAGCCGCGTTCAAGTACCTGGTCGTTTCGGCTGTGGCAGCGCTGTTCGTGCTGTTCGCGGTGGCTCTACTGTACGGGCAGTACGGCGCAGTGAACATCGCGTTCCTAGCAGGCTTGCTGCAGTACTCGTTCCTGGATAAGGTGGCGCTGGCCTTGCTTGTCGCTGGACTTGCGATGAAGGTGGGTGCAGTGCCGATGCATATGTGGTCTCCTGATGCTTACGGGGAGTCTCCGGCGCCGGTGACGATCATGCTCGTGGCGGCCAGCGCGGTGTGCCTTTACGCGCTCTTCCGCGTGTGCTTCTCGCTGTTCGGCTTTGCAGCGGACGCGGCTGTCGTCGGCTGGGCTCTCATAATCCTGGGCGTGCTTTCGATGGTCGTCGGCGTCACCATGGCGCTGGTGCAGAAGGACATAAAGCGCTTGATGGCGTACCACTGCGTTTCACAGATAGGGTACATGCTGCTCGGCGTCGGCGTTGGCATGGCCGTGCTCTCCGATCCCGTGGCGCTGGCGTCTTATGGCTTCAGTGCTGTGCA
>JAFGGZ010000007.1 GCA_016939415.1 Candidatus Iainarchaeum sp.
AGCGGAGAAACCAAGTCTTTCTTTTCCATCGACGCTTTTCTTTCCACCAGAAAGAAAAGGGTCGCAACAAACCTTCATAGAATCACCGTACACATACTCATGGATTCATCACTCAAACAATGACAGTGCCGTTATGCTTCTTGCCAAGCGCCGCCTTCTTTATCTCTCGAACATCAGCGCCGTTCACGACATGCGCCTCGATGCCTGAGCGGGCGATTATCTTGGCAGCAAGCAAATCGATTATGAAGTGGCCGCGAGCACTGCGGCTGTCCTCACGCGCAGCCATCGCAACGAGGTCGTCAGCACCGATCTTCGCAAGCTTCTTCGCACCGCTGTGCTTCGAGGGGTCCTTGTCATAGATCCCGTCCACGTTAGTGCAGTTCACCAGTCTCGCGCCAGTGTTCTCAGCCAGCATGGCAGCGACTGCGTTCGTCGTGTGGCCTGGAACAGTCCCACCCATAGCGAACGGCCGGGCCATCGCAATCAACTCGGAAGCGTCGTCCACAGAAGCAGGCACCCCGCGGCCGCTCCAACCCAGAGAGTCCATCAATAAGCGGGCGTTGAGGCGCGTGACATCGATGCCCAGCCAGTCCTGCTTGTACTGGTTAACACCCATCTCGCGCGCAGCATGTACGTAGCGGGAGTTGACATTCCCCCCGCCGACAACCACTCCAAGCACCATGCTCTTATTTAAATCCCTGAGAACAGAAGTAATCCGGCGCATGTAGTCAACGTCCGGAGAATCAGGAACCAGAACGCTTCCACCGATCTTTATGACGCAAGGCTTCATCCACACACCCACACCATATAACGAACTACTCTTATAAATAGGTGTCAGGCAATGGCTCACTCGAAAGAAAACTGGGAATTCAGGAAGCAGCTGAAATTCCTAGCCACGCTGCGGGGTCAGGGCACCGAACTCATAAGCATATACATACCTTCGGACTACAACGTGAACGAAGTTACTAACAAACTCCGGGAAGAAGCCGGGCAGGCCATGAACATAAAGAGCAAGCAGACCCGCAAGAACGTTACCGGCGCAATCGAAAGGCTGCTGCACGCACTCACAGGCTACAGGAAAGTGCCGGACAAAGGCATCGCATTCTTCGCAGGCAACCTCAGCAGGCAAGCAGGCGGAGACAAGATAGAGATCTTCAGCATAATCCCGCCCGAACCGCTCACGATACAGACGTACAGGTGCGACTCCGCATTCTTCCTGGAGCCACTGACCACCATGCTCGAACCCAAGGAGATATACGGATTGGTGACACTGGACAGGCGGGAAGCCACCATAGCGCTGCTTAAAGGCAAGCGAGTGGAAATCGTGAAAAACCTCGGGAGCATGGTCCCGGGAAAGCACAAGAGCGGCGGCCAAAGCGCGGTCAGGTTCGAGAGACTCGCTGAGATAGCTGCTCACGAATGGTTCAAAAAGATCGGAGAGATCTGCAACAAAACCTTCGAAGACCCGAAAGTCAAGCACGTGATCGTTGGAGGGCCAGGACCCACAAAACAATACTTCCTCAACGAAGGATACCTATCGAATCCTGTCAAAAACAAAATCGCAGGCACAGTCGACACGAGTTACACGGACGAGTTCGGCATCACGGAAATGACGCAGAAAGCAGGCGAGATAGACAAGGAGCTTGACATCACAAAAGAAAAAGACCTCGTGAACAAGTTCATCCGCGAGGCCAGCATCGGCGGGAAGGCAGCGTACGGCATGGCTGAAGTCCGCCAGGCACTCGAAATAGGGCAGGTGGAAACCCTGCTGCTCAGCGAGGACCTGCCTTGGCACAGGTTCGAGTTCGAGTGCCCGCAATGCGGCTCCAAGAAAACTATTACGGCGAAGGAAGAGCCGCAGACCAAGTGCGACAAAGACGGCGCGCAAATGAAGCTATTAGACGTGAAAGACATAGTCGAGGACTTCGTGGAACTCGCAGAAAAAGCGGGCACTGGCATCGAGATGATAAGCAGCGAAACGCCTGAAGGCGAGCAGTTCCTCAAAGGGTTCGGCGGAATAGGCGCACTGTTGAGGTTCAAGTAATGATAAGGCCTTACCAACAAAAGGATCGTGAAGAAGTTTTAGGAATTTACACCTACTCAGACCCAACCAAGAAAAAACGCATTGAAGTCAAAATCAATGCTGTTGAAAGACTGGATAATTGGTACGGGTTTGTTGCCGAAGACGATGGCGGAATAGTTGGTTACGTGTTGATAGAAGACTTGATAGGCGGCATGTATGTCTCGGAATTAGCAGTGAAAGAGGGGTATCGACTGCACGGCATTGGAACAAGCCTCATGAAAGAAGTGGAAGAACTCGCGAGAGAAAAAGCTTGTAAGAATATCTCCTTGAATTGCAACGTTGATAATCCGAACAAAGAGTTTTACAAAAAAATTGGTTTCGAAGAAAGCGGGTCACAAATCGGCTATCGTGAAGGCCAAGACAAAATATGGTTCCTGAAGCGAGTGAGATGAAAATAAAAGAAAAAGCAGAAGACTTTGTGGTAGAAGAGATAACCCCGGAAGGCAAGCTGCTCGAAGCGGGAGGGGATTACGATTTTATCGGCGGGGAGGGTGAGCACCTCATCTTCATCATGGAGAAGAAGAACTGGGACACAATCAACGCCGCGAGAGAGCTGTGCAAGCGACTGGGAGTGAGTCAAAAGCGGTTAGGATACGCAGGAACAAAAGACAGGACAGCGTGGACCACTCAACGCATGAGCCTGTGGAACACAAAAAAAGAAGGATTAGAACAGATACACATCAAGGACATCACGCTGAAGCCGCTGGAGCACGGTGGCAGGGTCAAACTCGGCGACCTACAAGGCAACAGGTTCACAATCACGATAAGGGGCGTAACAGGAAAGCCAGTACTACCGGGGAACGTGATGAACCTGTTCGGAGAACAGCGTTTCGGCGGCACAAGACCCGTCACCCACCTCGTGGGCAAGGCCATCGTGAACAACCGCTTGAAGGAAGCAGTGGAAACGTATTTGTGGAAGACATTCCCCACAGAAAGGCAGGAAGACAGCGAGGCGCGGCAGCGGCTGGCACAGGAAAAAGACTTCGCACAAGCATTGCGCTACTTCCCCAAGCACTTGAAGTACGAACGATCCATGCTCGGACACTTGTGCAAGCACCAGAACGACTACGCCGGCGCACTGAGGGCGCTTCCGAGAAAGCTCCTCGTCATGTTCGTGCACGCATACCAAGCAGAGCTGTTCAACATGATAGTCAAAAAGAGACAGGGCATTGGCTTCGAAGCCATTCCCGGCGATGTTCTAGAGAACGGAGTGCCCACCGCGCCGCTGTTCGGGTTCGCGTCACAACTGGCTGACGGAAAGCAGGGAGAGATGGAAAAAAACATCCTCGAACAAGAATGGCTGGAACTCGAATCATTCAAGACAAAGGCGATGCCGGACCTGGCCTCGCCAGGCATGCGCAGGAAGATGCTCGTCACTACCGAAGATTTTCAAGTCCTCGAGAAAGGAGCGGGTTGGGCCAGGATCAGGTTCTCACTGCCAAAAGGATGTTATGCAACGACTGTGCTGGAGCAGATCGAGTGGGAGGAGTAACTGCCCCTGAAAACCGCTGTTATTGCTATTCTCTCGCCTAGGCAATCAAGTAGTAGGCACCCCTCAGTCTTGCTATGCCGCCGCACGTTTCGATGCGTTGTTCAACTGCCCGCGCATGCGCTTAATCCTTCTTCTGGGCTTCGCGCATGAGATTAATGGCTTGCTTGAAGTGAGCCTCGCCGATGTCCACGTCACCGATGTGCCGCCCCTTAACGCCAGTGTCCACAAAGATGTCGAAACCGGCTTCTGCGACCCGCTCGCAGAAGAAAAAGTCCTCGCCAACAGTCCGGCCGTCGCGCTGCGTCCACTTGAACCACGGCTCCCCCACCTTCTCAAGCACTTCGCGCTTCACAAGCGTGAAGCCCATGCCGACCGCATCCACTTTCACGAGCTCGTTTTCCGGGTACTCGACAATGTGCGAAAAAAACTTGTCGCCGTGCAAGTACATGACTGGTAAAAAGTTAGGGGTCTTCTCGAAGTACAGCCCGCCCGCAACCGGCTTGTCCCGCTCCATAAGCCGGACAAGGCTGTCACCAGGAAAAACGCAATCAGAATCCCAGAACAATACATGCGTCGCGTCGGCTTGCAGAGCACTGGCCACCAACCTGTTACGGGCCATATCCAGCGGCTTGGACATGTCCACGAAAATCGTGTTCTTGCAAGGCTTCTGCATCTGCAGGTAGGACAGCATGAACTTTGTCGGTATCAGCGAACCCATATGAGGGACAGCGACTACGAGCTTTTTTTCAGTCATCAGGCCACGCCTTCAGAAGAGTTTGCTTCAGTGGAATTATCCGATGGCTCGTAAACATCAGGGAACTCTATGCGGGGAGGAGTAATCACAGACTGCACTGCAGTGATTGCGTCAGACAGCTCGTCTGCACGGGGCTGGATCTCCACAGTCGTGTTCGTGGCGTAGATCTGGGTCGTGGGGTACGACGGGTACTTAAGGATGATGGACGGACCGTCGCCCAGCACGCGCCTGCACTCCTCAAGAGGCAGCTGCGTGCCATTCCCATCCATGCAGCGCACCCACTCGCCATCCCGCACTTCAACGCCATAAGCGCTCACAGACTTTCCCATGCTGCCCAACTGCTGCAGCAATGGTATGTATGACTGGATTATGGCCTGGTTCATATCTGTTGGGCGCTCGTCGACCTCGAAAAAGAAGTTCAAGTCATCATGGTTCCACACAACATACCTGACAGCTTTTTTCGGCTGGAACTCGTGCGAGTAGAACAGGATATCGCCGACCATCTCGCCGCCCACAAAGAAATCGATGTACATGCCCTTCGAATCATCTTTTACGACAGCACTGCCCTTGCGGGCAGTGGCAACAATCTGCTTGATGCCGGTATCATCGTACGGGGAGACGAACACGCGGAAATAGAACACACTGCCCTCAGACGAGACCAGTGAAGCCTGCCGCTCACCCACAAAGACAGTGACTTCGTCCACAGGCTCGGTCGTCGTCACGGTTATGTCCGCGAACCCCACACCCGCAGGCTGAGGCGTCACAGTAATCGAGGATACGCTGAAAGATGCTTCCGCGCCTGAAGGCTGTGAGAAGAACAGGAACAACCCCGCTGCCGCGAGCAAAGCAACCAAGACAATTAACGAAGCGTCGCCTTTCTTCAGGAACGGCTTCTTTGCAGCAGCCGGCGCAGGATTCCCCTCAGCACCCGCACCCTCAACTGGGCTGGATTGCGGCAACGGATTTGGAGCTGTGACATGCTTTGCCGCCACGGTTTTCTTGGTCTTAGTGCTTGACGCCTTTTTTTCTTTTTCCCACTTAGCCATACGATCACGCTCCCTGAGCCTTTTTCTGCAGGGCTATCGCCTGCTCGAAGTGCTTTTCGGTTATGGCGCGCTCTGCCAAGTGGCCGCCCACAACGCCTGTGTCCACGAACACCTTGTGGCCAGCATCCTTGGCCTTAGCGCAAAAATATATATCCTCGCTCAGCCGCTTGCCCTCAGCCTCAGACCACTTGAAGTAAGGCTCGGCCAAGCCACGGAACACGGATGTTTTTATGAGACAGCATCCCATGCCAACAGCATCCACTTCAACCAGACTGTTCTTGGGGTACTCGACAATATGATCGTAAAGGACCTTGCCCTTCTTGTACATGACAGGCGGGAAGTTGGGCTCCTTCCAGAAGTACAGGCCGGAGATCACGTCCTTTCCGTGCGCCATGAGACGCGTGAGCGTGTCCGGAGGGAATATGCAGTCGCTGTCCAGGAAAAACAGGTAGTCCGCTCCCGTCTCCACAGCCATTCTCGCCAGGTTGTTGCGCGCTGCATCCAGAGGCTTCGAGCGCTCGAACGCAAGGTTTATGGAGTAGGGTTTGTGCATGCCTAAGTAGGATACTATGAACTGCATGCTGATTGACGAATCTATGTGCGGAACACCAACGAGCACTTTGGTCATTGCCATGGTTATGCCTGACGTACTTTATAAATGTTCAAAAAATATAGAAAGGAGGAAAGGGGCGTATGCCCCTTTTCCCGGGTTTTTTTCTCTAGCCTATTCACAGAGCCTTCACGGCGGTGATGAGGTCGTTGACCGCACCCATCGTGTCGGTTGCTGTGTAACCAGCTACGTACAGGGTCTTGCCTGTGTCGCTGAAGGCCACGTACTGGCCGCCACTTGCAGTCAACTCACCCTCTGTCACTCCGACAGCGAGCTTGTTCACCATGTGGCCGCCGATTACGATGGCGTTGCCGGTTGGCTGCGTGTTGTCGTCAACGACGATGGTACCGATGTTGCCGAACTCGACGCCAGCAGACTTCTTGTAGGTGTAGTCGTTTGCCGCGCACTCGAAGTTCGTCAGGTACTCGTCAGCTGTCCAGCCAGGCAGTGTGTACATGATCTCGCCAGCAACAGTGCTGCCAGCAGGCTGACCAACGAACACGTTCAGCTTCACAGCTTCCTTCGGCATCTTCAGAGTCGTCTTCGTGGTTGTAGTCTCTGCAGAAGTGCCCCAAGCCGTGTAACCGTACTTGTTGTTGTCGTAGCCAGCAGTTGTGCCCATGGCTACAGTCAGGTTACCTGCTGCCGCCGCACCGTTGATCCAGTTCTTGTTGCTGTTGACGTACATGCCCTCGTTGCTCGAGACGTTCACAGAGTACACATACATGTATCCCTGGGACGCGATGCTGCTTGAGCCGTACTCAGTCAGGTTCACGTACACGTTTGTACCACCAACATCATACGCTGCACCCAGACCCTGGACGTTTATGTAGTGACCGTCCTTGGTGTTCAGGTTCAGAGCAGTGTTGACGACACCATCGTTGTTCGTGTCGACAAACAGCTGGCCTGCAACGAACGCGGAAGCGTTCTTCATGCCCAGCCTGCTTGCCCACATCCTACCTGACGCGTTCATGGCCGCCCAAGCAGTGGTCTCGTTGACAGTTGAGTCCAGGATGAGGACTGCATCAACGGTCGTGCCTGCGACAGTTATGGCATCGAAGTACGCTGCCCTGCGGTCAGTGCTGGTTGGGTAGAAAGCAGACGGGTTGTAGGACACTGCCTCGTCACCATACGTCTTCAAGGTTATGCGGACATCGCCAACTGTCGTTCCAGTCGAGTCATAGCTCTGGTACCTGACAACCTCATCGTCTATGATGAAGTACTTGTCAGTCGTCAGAGCGACTGTATAGTTGGTCGAGTTCATTTCTTGGAAGAACGTCTTGATGATGTTGGAGCTGTCCTGCACTTCGACCTCGTTCAGCGTGCCCTCCTTGTCGGGGTATGTGAATTTCGAGATCTTGTAGTTGCTGGTTGTAATCTCGATATTCTCAGTCGCCGGCGCCGTGGGACCAGAATAAACTATTTGGAAGTAGTCCTTCGGACCCTTGATCGTCGTGGCCTTGTCGTTGAGGTCGTACGTCTCGGAAAGCGCAACGCGGATCCTCTGCAGGCTTGTACCAGCAGAGTCAGTCACGAAGCGGACCTTCCATTCATTGTTGCCAGAGAAGAGTGCGCCGTCTTCGAGCGCGAGCTTCTCGCCACCCATCCTGAGCTTGGCGGTACCGCCCTGTCCAGGCGTGTAGGACTTGGCAACGCTCTCGAGGAAGACATACAGTCCACCGACAGTTGCGTCACGTGTTGAGGACGTGTCCAGAGCAATTGTCTGCTCGGTCGTGCCCTTCTTCACAGTGATGCTTGCCTGGCCGATGCTGCTGACTTCGTTCAGAGACGCGTCGTTCAGGGTCACAGTATACGTGTCTTCGCCAACAGTCATGTCAGTGCTCTGACCGACACCCAGCGTAGCGCCACTACCCTTGATCAGGGTAATCTTGCCGCCATCCACGTCCCAGCCGTTAACAATGTGCTTCTCGCCGAGGAAGTAGATTTCGGGCGCGCCAGTCGGGGTGTTCCTGTCGAACACAGGCGTGTTGAAGTACAGCTCGTACTCAACTTCACCATACTCAGTGTTAGTGTTGCTTGCGGGCGGTGACGCGAACCAGTAGATGCCATGCTTGTCCGTGTCTTCGGAGTAGTACAGCCTGATGCCTGTCGTGGTTGATGTGCTTGTACCCACGCGGATCTGCTCAGAGTAAGTGTATTCCTCAGAGCCGGTCGCAGTCGTGAAGTCACCAGTCAAGGTGCCACTCTTCAGGAACGCCGCGTTTGCCGTGGTCAGAATCCAGACACCGCCGTTGTTGGCAGTGTAGATGCTGTCCTCGTAAGTCGCTGCGCCAGGCTCAATCTGAATACTTGAGCCGCTTCCACTGGTCGTCGTTGAGCCGGTCTGCACACTTGCCTTGCCAGTGGCACCGATGTCTGCACCCAGGACAGTGACTTCCTCACCGCCAGAGGTCTCGACATAAGCTTTCCCACCGACGACAGCCGCCAGGTTGGCCGCCGCAATACCGTCAGAGACGGCTGCGTTGGAACCAACGACTATCTGGGCATTGGCATTACCGTTGCTGTCAACGAAGAAACCCTTTTCCAATGCAGGGACGGTTGCAGCCAAAGCTGCGCCCACCAGCATTGCAGTACCTGCCGCCACAGCAGCTACTTTCTTTACAGTTATAGACTTCATTGATTCATTCACCTCATATATCGTTGAAAAAAATCATACAGCGCAATCGACAGCCAAGAAAAGAAATGCTGCATACTACACTGTGTGAGTATAACGTTTTCCCTTGCGCTATAACACCCTTATTTTTTTTTCGTTATCACGCTCGGATTCTTTAGATTACGTCGCCACCCATCGGGATAAGCGTTTTATCGTCAAACGCCTTAATAAATATGAGTATGAAAAGGTGTGAACCTTTATAAATCACCGGATGTTGATAGTCTCCTCATCCAACCGGAGCTTCAATTGCAGTATCATTCCCACGTAGGAGTGGATCGTGTTCGCCACATCATTCAAAGCGCCTTGCGCTTCTTCCATACCCACCTCAAAACGCTTGGGTTCCAGGAATTCAACGCTGCTGGGGCCGTAGTGCAGGATTACGTACACCATGTCCTCGAACGTCTTCGTTGAGACATCGGCCTCGAAGAACGTAGAGTACAAGCCCTCAGCCTCTACGACCTCGTCCTCGCGGATGTTTTGGGCGCGGACCAGCTTATCGCTCTTGAGCTGGCTTATAAGGTCAGATTGGGCTTTTATCAAGGCATTCTTGCCCTTGCTCTGACCCTCCACGAGTATGTGCGCCTTGAAAGGGCGCTCCACGCTTTCTTCTTGCATTACGCCTCGCCTCACATCATCTATGATCGAATACTTGGTGGGAAAACCAGACTTTTGTATGAGCTTGAGCTTGATCAGCTTGGCCAAGTCGGTCTGCAGCTCGTTCATGGGTATGCCCAATTCTGAGCGCAGCTCTTCCACAGTTCTCGGCTCGCGAACAAGCGCTTTTGCGATGCGCGCCTGGTTATTGGAATAATCCACCATAACAACACTCGCACCCCTAAGGACACGCAACCTACTTATAGTAGTGAATACTATTTAAAGCAGGATGATGACCAGCAGCCTAAAACCCAGGAAAGAGCACGCTGCAGTGGCCGTGGTTGCCAGCATGATGACGCTGGCGCTCTTGTGGCTGGTAGGCACGTACTGCGTGGGCGTGTGGGATGAGGCATGCGCAGTCATGACCTTCGCGCTGCTGGTGCTGGCGTGGCCGCTGGTCGCGCTGAACCAAGGCATCGGAGGCCTGTGGGCGAACATCGCAGGGCTGCTGCTGTCAGCAGCCTGGGTTTGCTTCGTCGCCATGGCACTGGATTCAGGGAGGAAGGCGTATGGGCGTACTAGAGAACGTGCTTGAAGGCACTGCCAACGCCACAGTCGGCGCAGCACAAAGCGTGGCTTCGCCGGCAGTGGACATACTCTCACTGAACGGCATCATCGTGCTCGTGATAGGCACAGTACTCGTAATCGCCGCGTTCTACGCAGTGTACAAGGTCCTGAAGAACCTTGTCGCGAACGCCATAATCGGGGGGGTGGGACTCATCGCAATGCACTTCCTCTTCCCGCTCTTCCTGGGCCTGGAAGTGCCGATTTCATTGCTGAACATCATCGTGGCCTTGCTTGCCGGCCTGCCGGGCTTGGTCATCATAGTGGTGTTCGCGCTCTTCGGCGTGAAATGAGTCAGATTTCGCGCAGGATCCATGTCAATGCTGCTAGAAGAAGCGCTGCGAACAGCACGCCTTCCAGCCACGGCGACGTGATGAAGTACCACACGAAGTAGCACTGGGCAGCGAATTGCGGGATAAACGAGCAGGCATGAAGCTTGATCAGACCCGCGACATCCATGAGCTTGAACGCGCCCAGGATGGCGACGACAACGACGAAGACGAGGAACGTGAACTTCATGAAGTCGTCTGCGAACAACGCCCCTCACTCCAGGACGAAATTTGCTTTCGCGCTGCAATTCGGGCACTTGCCGTCAATGAGATTTACAGCAGCCACAGCGAAGCCGTGGCGCTTCACGAGCAAGTACCCGCAAGCGTGGCAGTACGTGTTCTCGGACGAGTCGCCGGGCAGGATGTTTCCGACGTACACGTACCTGACGCCTTCCTCCAGGGCTATGGAACGCGCTCGCACCAGCGTTTCCCTGGGCGTGGTCGGCACGTCGGTCAGTAAGTACTGAGGGTAGAAAGCCGTGAGGTGAAGGGGTATGGATGGATCAACGCCTTTGACGAAGTCTGCGATCATGCGGATGCTGTCGTCATCATCATTGAAACCGGGGATGACGAGGGTCGTTACCTCGACGTGCACGCCCGCCTTGTGCATGCGCTTTATGTTGTCTAGGACTGGCTGGAGCTCGGCGAAGCACACCTCTTTGTAGAAGCGGTCGTTGCCTTTCACGTCAACGTTCGCGGCGTGCAGGAGCTTGCCGTATGTTTTCAGCATTTCCGGCGTCATGTAGCCGTTTGTGACGAACAGGTTCTTCAGGCCTTTTTTCACGGCCAGTTTGCTCGTGTCGTAGGCGTACTCGAAGAAGATGGTGGGCTCTGTGTACGTGTAAGCGATGCTGGGACAGTTGTGCTGCAGGGCAGCGTCGACAACGCCTTTGGGAGGCAGTTCTGTGTAAGGCACGTCTTCGACGCATGCCTGGGAGATGGTCCAGTTTTGGCAATTGCACACAGCGACGAAGTTCGCTGTGTATGAATGATCCATGTTGACTTCTAGATTGAATACAGGGCCTGAGTAATACCTCTTGGACACTGCCATAACAGGCACATAGTAGTAGTGCTCATCTTCTGTGTAGAACTGCTTTGCTTTCTGCCTCACCCATTTACCTGCGATAAAGTCGAATCCTGCTGGGAAGCGCACGATATATTCCGTGCTCTGCTTGACATTTCGGCCGAGCAACTTCTTCTCCGAAGGAGGCTTGTGGGTATAAACACCTGGCAATACCCCCTGCATCAACAAAAGCTCTGAGACACCCATCGCTAACCTCCTAGATACTGTAATGGCATCTGTGTGTGTTTTCTTGTAACAGCCATCACCATCAAGGTATCCTTGGAGGAAAGCACCCACTACATTTTTGGGTGATTGGAAGACAAATGCAGGGACTCGCTTATTTTTACTGCCTTTTCCGCAGAGCAGAGCGAACAATATGGCTAGTGACGTGCTGTATACGTGAACCACAAGAGTCGTGGCGTACTTCCTGATTACTGCTTTAACTCCGAATATTTCCTCCAGAAGTCTCTTTGCATCATTAGCCAGTTCGTCCTCGTGAAGACCGAAAGACAGCCGCAGGACATACGAGTTGGGACGACTGGGATGCTTAGAGACACTACCCTCAGCACAGTATAAGCCCATTAGTCTGCCAAGCGCAGGCAGTACAGGCACTGAGGAAGGGATCATCCCATTCTCGTACTTGAATCTGACCTTGCCACAGGAGTTCATGAGAGCCCCCTCAATTGTCTCACGCAGCAGTACTTTCTCACCAAAACGATTGAGGCGGGAGAAAACGGTTCGCACGTATGCAGGGTTCATGTTGATGGACTCGCCTATCTGCGTTGATGATAACCCCTCACCCCGCAGGCGTTTCATTTGCTCTAGAAGTGCCTTGTTCACCCTGCGGTGAACCTTCACTGAAGGTGCTTTGATTTTGTTTAGGATTCTGTGGATATCTAACTCTTTTTGGGTTCCATGCCTTCGCTTCGGCAAAGGGAGTAAGTCTCCTTTAACCAGGCATTTGGCTTCGGTTTTTTCTAACTTACCATCTTTCACTGCAAAGAACCTATGATCTGGAGTGCACTGGATTTTCGGTAGGAATCTTGGCTTGATCTCTATGATACCCCCATCATATTGGTGCTTGAACCTTTTGACCACACTTCGCATATCCCCCCTGTGTGTCAAAACATCAGTATCCTCCAAGTTAAAAAGTTCTCCGATCTCGTGCGCTCCTTTACTAGTGACGACAAAAGTGTCTGGCGTAAAGCAGTGCTTGCAGCGGAAGTTACAGCCAGTGGTTGCGATGCTGAGGGCGTCGGTGCCTGGGAGGAAGTGGAAGAACGGCTTTTTTTCGATTGGGTCCACGGCAACAGTGCAGGCCTTGCCGTACACCTCTGAGTACAGGACGCCGTTCCGGTTCTTGCGGGCGCGGCAGAAACCCAGCGCGCCGTCCGGGATGGTGCATTGCCGCATGCACAGGTTGCACTTCACTTGCTTGTCCTTCAGCTTCGAATAAAGCATGGCTTCTTTCATGCAAACCACCACAGGCGCGACAGCGCCCCCTTTCTTTCGACCCCAGGGCCTTTCTTTCGGGAAAGAAAGGCGCTG
>JAFGGZ010000056.1 GCA_016939415.1 Candidatus Iainarchaeum sp.
GCTTGCGAAGTCCTTGTCTGTGAACGAGCCCCTGCATTCCGCTGCCTCATCCGTCATGACACCGAGCAGCGGCGAATCAGTGCTCACGTTACCAGTCGGACTGCCGTCAGACGCAACAGGCAGAGTCATGTCACTCACGTACGACTGGCCGGTATATACGACGACGGCCTCCAGATAGTCCATCATCAAGTCATCCCCATCAGTGAGGTACACGCACGCATTAAGCACGCCGTTGGAATAATCGAAGTCAGAGACATCATAAGTCACATGCACTTCTTCGCTCACTGAATCAGAGACGGTTTCGTCGCCGTCTGTCACAGTGAAGTAACTGATCATACCGGAACTCCAGGCATAGCCATCCAAGTACACTTTAACGATATCGCTCGGGTCTATGTGGATGGTCCAAGCGAACGTGTTGTTGACGCCGCACTCCATGTCAGAGACATTAACGACCAAGAAGTCCTTGTCCGCTAGAGCGCTCTCCATGGCAGGGAACTCGTACACGTGCTTAGGCGTTGATTGGAACGACTTGGTAGTATGCAGCCTGGCGACCCCCACGACCAGCACGTCCCCGGCCTGAGGGAACGGCGACACAGGTATGAACGCGATGGACTGCTTGGGCAGCGATGAAACAACATCCCCCTCCTTGTCAACCATCTGGAGAGCGAACGAGGAATCCCCGCGCACGAGCAGGGCCGTGACATCGTTGAGGTTTATGCTGCCGGAGTTGTAGGCAACGGCCTTGTACACAGTATCGTTCCTCACCACTTCAGGCGCGTACAACTGCACTGAAGACAAGAGGTAGTCCTCAGCAGACATCTCGCTGAACATGACTTCAGTGTACGCCTCTGTCGGCTCAGCGGCGAACATGAAGTAGAAAGCGACTGCAACGACCGCGCCGATGGCTATTATCATGCCGTACGTCACTACAGGAGTCATGCCCTTACTCCACACAAAACAACATAAAAACAGAGGAATATAAATACCTTTGGAGAGAAATGCAAGGAAAGGTGATGCCGTGATAAAGGCAAGGAAGGACGAGCGCGGTGCTGTCAACTACGAAGTGGTGCCGGGATTTGCGTCGGTCACGATAGACAAAGAGGACCGCACGTGGGTCTACCGCCTATCAGAGCCCATCATAAGCGACGACGACAAAAAGGCCCTGGACAAGATAAAAGACCAAGTCATCGAGACAATGGAAGCGGATATATCCCTCGTAGACAAAGAAGTCCAGAAATACTTGGACAAGAAATTCGAGGAGTACAAGCAAAAGTTCAAAATCACATTCACACCCGACAAGGAGCGCATAATCAAGTACTACTTACACCGGGACTTCATAGGGCTAGGACGCATCGAGCCATTCATGCACGACCCCAACCTGGAGGACATATCCTGTGACGGCGTCGGATTGCCCATATTCGTCAGCCACAAGGACTTCGGTTCGCTGCGCACCAGCATAATGTTCGAGACACTCGAGGAACTGGAGGCGTTCGTAATAAAGCTGGCCCAGAAAACCGGGCGGTTCATAAGCTACGGCGAACCGCTGCTGGACGGATCACTCAAGGACGGCAGCAGAGTGAACGCGACGTTCGGCGCGGGAGTGACTGTCCGCGGCCCTACCTTCGACATCCGCAAGTTCAGGGAAATACCCTTCACGCCCTGCGACCTCATCTCACTCGGCACATTCGATGCACTGAGCATGGCATACCTGTGGATGGTGATAGAGAAGCGGAAGAACCTGCTCATCGCAGGCGGCACGGCATCAGGCAAGAGCACTGTGCTGAACGCCATCTCGCTGTTCATCCCCGAAAACCTGAAGATTGTCAGCATAGAAGACACAGCAGAGCTGAACCTGCTGCACGACAACTGGATCCAAAGTGTTTCCAGGTCCGGGCTGGCGAGCCACGGCGACTCAGGCAAATACGGAGAGGTGTCGATGTTCGACCTGCTCAAGGCATCGTTCAGGCAGAGGCCAGACTACGTCATCGTCGGGGAAGTGCGTGGCGTGGAAGCCACAGTCATGTTCCAAGGCATGGCATCGGGCCACGCAGGCCTCGGCACGATTCACGCAGAGTCACTTGACGCGGTAGTGGAGCGTCTTTCCACGCCGCCGATCAACCTGCCCACGTCCCTGATACGGATCCTTGATGTGCTCATCCTCCAGATATCCACGCCGGAGATAAAAGAGAACTCGCGCCGCGCAAAGGAGATCATCGAGATCAGCTCTTCGGGAAAGGAAATCGGCTCTCACACGGTCTTCGAGTGGGACAAGGAAACGGATGGGTACAAGTACTTGAGTCAATCCCTCCTGCTCTCGGACACGAAAAGCCAGAACGTGAAGTCCGCAAAGAAGCTCAAGGAAGGAGAGGAAGAGATGAAGCGCCGCGCAGAGTTCCTCCTCGCCATGGCAGAGAGCGGCATAAACTTCAACGAATTCCCCCTCTGGGTGCACATGTACCAGGACAATGCAGACAAGGCGGAGAAACTGCTTAAACAGAGGATGAAGCCCTCATGAACCCCATCCGCGCTTACGTGCAGAAGTGCCATGAGGTCGTTGACACCCGCAGCATCGCCAAGTCGCTCGGTGATTACAAAGAAGAGTATTACCGGGCAGCCATCCCTCTCCTGTTCGAAGAGTACGTAGCGTTCATGGTGACCACGCCCGTCGTCGTGTCGCTCCTGATCGTGCTGTTCGCTCCCATCAGCGACGTGTTCCTCAGGCTTGCGGCTGCCGTGCTCGGCGCATTGCTATCGTTCTTCCTCGTGTACATCTACCCACTTGAGCGCATCGACTCCAGGAAGAAGCGCATCGACGCCGAGCTGCCGCTCGCCCTCAACTACATGGCGGCGATAATGGGTTCGGGAGCCCCACCCATAACAGCCTTCTCCATGGTCGCCAGGTTTGAGGAATACGAAGAGATGTCAACCGAGGCCAAGAAGATAGTCCGCGACACAGACGTCCTCGGAATGGACCTGCCGAGGGCGCTCACAAGGGAAGCAGACAACTCGCCTTCACAGCAGCTGCGCGAGATAATGAAGAGCCTGCGCAGTGAGATCATTTCCGGAGGCAACATAACCCAGTTCTTCGAGGAGAAAGCGAGGGACCGGATGGCTCATTACGCCCGCCAGCAGAATGAGTATAAGCAGGCCAGCGACACGCTGGCGAGCATTTACCTCGTCGTGGCGCTGGTCGCGCCGCTGCTGTTCATCACCGGCATAGCGATCATGGACTTCACGGCATCCTCAGGCATAGGCGACATACTCGGCACTGAGGCCACACCGCTGCAGAACCCGTTCGAGATATTCAACATAGGGGTTTTCGTTGGCATCCCACTCATAAACCTCATCTTCATAATAATAGTCAAGACAATGCAACCAGAAGTGGTGTGATGGAAAAAACCCTGGTGAACACGATCATCATCTCGTTGCTGCTTGCCATAGCAACGTTCACCATAGGATACTATCTGTACTCGGAATCGTCGCCTTCACAAGGCCTGCTGCGCCTAGGCAGCGAGCGGGCGGCGAGGATCGGTTCCATCGGGCACTCCGCGTCGAACCCCATCCCCCCCGGAACCATTGTGGTATTCGAAGTGGTCGGAAGCGAGAACGCCACAGTCCTCATCCACTTGGACCAAGCACGCTCCGTGTTCCAAGTGACCCAACAAAAGCCGGGCATGTACACGGGCACATTCACTATCCCGGAGATGGAGAGCGCTGTCATCGACGTATTCGTAGAACTCAGGAACGAGACAGCGAGCGTCGAGGCGCGCGGGCCGAGCATAACAGTCGACGCGACACCGCCTGAGATCATGAACATCTCTTCAACGCCGCTGGCAAGCGAGGGGAGCGCAGTCATGCTGGTCATCACGACCGAGCCGAATGCCACCGTTTCCGCGGAACTGCAGATGCTGGGCACGATACAGCTCGCAGAAGAGCAGCCCGGCACGTACACTGGGGTGTACGCAGTGAGGCGCGGCGATGACAGGAACGGCCTCATCGCATTAGTGACCTTGACGGACGCTGTCGGGAATTCAGTGACCGTGACGCGACCCCTCAGCACTATCATAACGACGAACGGCCCGAGGATAGAATCGTTCTCAATGAGCGACGACCTGTTGAAGTACGGCGAGAAAACGCGGTTCGTCTTCGAGGGTGAGGAAGGCGCTGACGTGCAGCTGAAAGTCAGCCAGGATGTAGTGATCCTTGAGGAGACTGCGCTGGGCACGTACAAAGGCGAGTACTCGTTCGAGCAGGCGAACACAGAGAAGGCGCTCTCCCTCCTCCTGCGCGTCTCGAAAGACGATCGCCTGACAACGCGGGCAGTGGGCACGCTGTCAGTGGACTCGGTGCCGCCGGCGGTCAAGTCATTCGTGCTGACGACGGCAAAGCCCTTGAAGACGGGGGAAGTCCTGAAGGTCATGCTATCCTCGGAAGAGGGCGGGCAGGCGTTCTTCAAGGCCGGAGACACCATACCACTCACCGAGATGCTGGAAGTCGAGCCGGGCATATACCAAGGCGTGTACTCTGTGGCCTACGAGAACGCGGACGCAGTGCAGGTAATAGCGTTCTTCAAGGACAAGGCAGGGAACCAGGTGGGGAACATCCCAGCCAACATCCCCCTGACCATTGACACGATCCCGCCCGTCATAAAGAGCGTCTCGCATGACGCGCGCAAGCCCCTCGGTCTCGGGAAAGCGATGAACGTGACAGTCGTGTCAGAGCCGAACCTCACTGTCTGGTTTGAGCTGGGATCGACCTCTGAGAAAGTCCAGATGCAGGAAGTCGAGGCCGGCGTGTACAAGGGCTCGTGGGCTCCGAGCACTGAAGGCAACATATCAACGACGTATATCATGGCGGCTGCCAGGGACGCGGCGGGCAATGATGGATTGCCTCAACTGAATCCTGATCCTGTCAGCATACTGACTGTACAGCCCAAGATAGAGAGCGTTACGCACAACGGCCAGCGAATGCTGTCTGTCGGCGACGTGATCGATGTAAAGCTGGAGGGGCCGGCCAACGGCAGGGCTTGGTTCGTGCTGCTCGACCTCGAGACGAACAAAACGTCTGAGGACGTGTTCCTGTACGAGGACGAGCCGGGTAGATATCTGGGGAGATACCAGATCGGCGAAAACGAAGTGTTCGAGCGCGCCGCAGTCATCGGGTACTTTGAGGACGAGGCAGGCAACCCCGCGAAGCCGTTCGTGGTCCAGCAAAAGCTGGAGGACACGCCGTTCCAGCTAACCACGCTGCTCGGCGTCACTGTAATGATCCTCATAGTCCCGATCTTCCTCTACTTCTATCGCCGCTACAAGGGCACGAAAGAGTTTGAAGAGGCATTTCCAGATTTCCTCTCCGACCTGCACTCGATAATGGGCTCGCAGCTGCCATTGCCACAGGCTTTGAACATCATACGCCACTCTGATTACGGCAAGCTCTCCAAACTCATTAACACGATGTACAACCGCCTGGTTCTGGGCGTTCCGTTCGACCGGGCTTTCAGGATACTGGGTAAGGAAACGAGCAGCCCGAGCATAAAGAGCGCCATAGAAGTGCTGGTCAACGCGTACAAGGTCGGGGGCGGCAGGCTGAGCGAGGTGTTCGCAGCGACTGCGTTCAACTTTCGGCAGATACGAAACCTGAAGAAGGAGCGCTTGTCCGAGATGCAGATCCACGTGGTGAGCGGCTACATAATATTCATACTGTTCCTCGGCATCCTCATAATACTGAACAACACGCTCTTCACCGCATCCCTGACCGCCAGCTCGGCAGGCACGCAGAACGTGACCCTCTCAACCGGAGAGGTCATTGAGATACTCCAGGGACAGGCAGCGACCGGCAGCAAGTACACAGATGTCTTGTTCTACCTTTTCTTCATCCAAGCCTTTTTCTCGGGCATAAGCATAGGCGAGCTGGCTGAAGGAAATTTCATGGCCGGGCTGAAGCACGCGGTCGTGCTGATGACCATAGCACTCATAGCCGCAACGTTCCTCGCATGACGAAAGCGTTAAATATGCCCGCGGGATATTGAAGTGCCATGAGAATCACACTCCTGCTGTTGATGCTGGCTGCTGCGAGCGCGGCAGTCAATATCACGTTCAACCCGTCTGCCACGCAGTACCTACTGCCCGGCGGATCGCTCACAATCACTGTTACTGTCACCAACCTGGAGAACTACACAGACAACCACACGATCTACCTGATCACGAACAGCTCGCTGGCTACCATAGAAGGAGACAACTCGACAAAGCGCGTGGCAGGCACGAACGTGGCGCCGAACGCAAGCACCACCATATCGATCACGTACAAGATGAGGGAGAACGCGACTTACGATTCCACCACAACGCTGTCAGTCCAGGTCTCGGACATGAACCACACCACAGTCGGCAATAAGGAGGTACTGATTGGCGTTCCGGAGTGGGAAGATCTGAACCTTGAGTACACATACAACGCTGAATCAACACCCAACAAGATAACCCTGAACGCGACAGCGCGGACAGACAATATCAACCGTGATTACGACACCCACTTCAACATAACGTATTACAAGGTGCACAAGCACTCCAATGCATCGGATATATGCGCGTCAGGCAGCATCTCGTCGCATACCGGCGACGTGGACATCACTAACTGCTCGGGGATCGTGGACCTGTTCGTCAATGTGACGAGGGACGGCGTCAGCAAGTGGGTCACTGAAGAGAACGTGTTCATCATCAAGAACATCACGCTGAACGCATCACTGTATGCCCTGGAGCTGTTCGATTACGAGCAGCCGTTCGAGCTGGTCAAGTACGTCGCCGGGAACAAGCCCCTCCGCATCAAGGGCACGGCACTGTACGGCGATGGCACGCCTGTCGGCGCATCCCCTGATACAGAAGAGCGGTTCGTGAACATGACGTTCAGGGGCAACACCACCACAAAGCGCATCGACTCGGACGGCTCGTTCAGGTTCGACTTCTTCTCGCAGCCGAACGCCAGCACTGAGAAGGCGGAGATACGCGTCCAGGGCATCCACAACCTGGTGGACACAAAGAGTTTCGACGTGATCGTGAACCTGACGCATTACCTTCCATCCGGAAACCAAGATGTTTCAGCGATCAAGTCGAAGATAACCATCATGAGCGTGAACAACGGCTCGGCGATCACAGCCAATGGCAGCACTGTGATCCCTGTGGAAGTGTCGAACGAGAACGCGTTCTCCATCTCTGCGAAGGCGAATGCATCCCACCCGCAGTTCGACGTGGAAACAACTGCATTCGACCAGCTCACCGGCAACAAGAACTCCACGCTGGAGGTCACGATAACGCCGAAGGCGTACACGCGACCCGGGACTTACAATATGAGCGTGGGCGTTTACACGTCGTCGTACGGAGAGATCATGCAAGACATCAGCGTGACCGTGCCAGAGGAACCGTTCGCCGACAAAGCACTCAACGTGCGCAGGTACGTGGACTACGGCAACAAGGTAGTGGCTATACTGCTGAAGAACACCAAGGCGTCAGCCCAGAACATCACTGTAAGGGAGACGATCAGCAAGGCTGTGGCCCAGACAGCGTCCGCGTTCCTCGCGAAAGAAGAGGATGATGATGAAGTGCTTGGCGAGGCAGAGGCATCGCTGGATGAGGCCTTGGCCGGCGAGGGCTCTTTCGAGTGCAACCTGACCGTGAACGGCGTGAACGATCACTACTGGGTTCGCGGCACGAACCTGCGCAACGCCACAGCGGTCGTGGCAGACTACGTCCTGTCCTACGACAGCGTCACGGGCTTGTGGAACCGCACGGACATCACCAACACGACTGTCCGGCCTGGCGGCGCTGTCCCCAACGCGACGAACGTGTCTTGCATCAGGAAGCACGTCAACGCGTCGTGGTTCGAGCTGCCTGCGGACAAGATCGTTCCCGCGCTGCCCGAGCCCAACATCTCGTTCACAACACCCATCACGAGAATCGTTGAAGACGACCCCATTGTTGAGTGGGTCCTGGAGCTGGGTGCTGGTCGAGAAAGCGAGATAGCGTACTCGTTGGGCATGGAGCCGAACGCTGAACTGTTCTCCGAGCCCGAGGTGATTGCTGGGAGCATCGGCGCTGAGCCGGGCACGGACTTGCCGCCTGTGAACGGGGTGAATGTGACTGATACTGAGCAGAACATCACAACCAACGAGACAAGCGAGCCCACTGTCTATGAAGAGGGGGAAGACATGGCAAGGCTGGCAATGTTCCTCGGCGGGTTGGCGGTGATCCTGTTCCTGACTAGCATAGGCATATACTATTATCTCAAGAAGATGGAAGAGCAGCAGAAAGCGGGCGAAGCAAAACAAGAGAAAGAGAAGAAAGAAGCAGCGAAAGCTCCTGAGAAGAAGACAGAGCCCAAGAAAAAAGAGGACACCACGGCAAAGAAAGAAGAAGACAAGCAAACCTCAGAGAAGAAAGCAAAGCCAGATGAAGCGGCTGCACCCGAGAAGAAGGAGAAGCCCGAGGAAGAGAAGAAGCAGACCCCAATAGACGCTGTGTCAGAAGATACGCTCACTTCTATCGGCGGCAACCTCACAGAGTGACGAGAAGCGTGCGTCATATGACTCTCTTTACGTCATAGCCATGGCGCTCCTTCGGAGAGCACCACACTCGGTACTCATAGGGCAATTCATCCGCACGCCAAGGATAGTACTGTACCGTAGTCAATAAAAGATGAGGGGGTTAAGGGGGCCCGCGAGAGGAGGTGACGGTTCGCGGGCGACCCCAACGATATATGAGATTGCAACGGGCGTTGCGAGGTGTCTCCATGCGTCTCCATGCAACACAAAGGGCACAACGACCCGTTGCACCTAATGTTATCCCCGGAACAATATAAATGAATTTTCCGGGACAAAGCAGATAAGAAAAAGCAGTAAAACAATCCGATGAAATAAAAATCGTTCCAAACAGAACCAAAAGCGTATCAAAGCTTTTCTTTGAACCATTCAGCCAAACGAACCTTTTTTACCTTTCCGAACTCTTCAATCTCAACAAAATTATGCCTTTCAAGAGATTTTATGGCTCTGGAAAGGCTTGTTTTCGGAATACGAGTCAGTTTAAAGATTTGAGCTTGTGTGAGCTCTCCTTTGTTCTCCAGCACGAGCCGGATGATGCCCTGCTCGCGTTCAGGCAGCGTCTGGATAAGTTCGTCCACAGACGCCTTCTTTTCCACGCGGATGACCGGCCGCTTCTTCTTCTCTATGCGGGCGGCCTCATCCCTCAACTCCGCACGCTCTATCGACAGGTCCTTCACCCGCTTGTCCATCTTTTTCGCACGGATGTAGAGGAACGCAATGACTATGAGGAGGAGGACCGTGACCACCACAAAGAGTGCCAGGAACCTCAGCGGGTGCTCGAGTATGGGGTTGGCGACGCGCTGCTGCATGACGACCTGCGTTTCAGTGACCATGCCTGCAGACACCTCTATGCCCTGCGAGCCAGTCATGTCCTCGTACAGCGCTGACACCCTGCACGAGCCGATGGGCAGCCAGTCCGCCCGGAAGGAACCATACTCGTCCGTGCTCTGCTCACTTGTCTCGCCGTAGTCCCCGATGCAATCGAACTTTATCCTCGCGCCGGGCAGGACATTGCCTTGCTCGTCAACAACCGAGCCACGCACGCTGCCGACAGGCCTGAAGAACACAGTCGCTTCCCTGTCAGACTGGATGTGCAACCGCTGTTCTGCGTAGTAATCCTTGCCCCCTGTCGTGAGGTCATCCATCTTGAGCTTGATGTGCCACGCGCCATCCTCCAAAAGGATTCTGGCAATACCGTCAGGGCCAACGAACTGGTTGACAGACCTGCTCTCGCCGTCGTCTTCGTGCATCTCGATCAGGACGTTGGAGTTGGTGATTGGGTTGTTCGTCGTGAAGTCCCTGAGCTCCATGGTGAGCGTGGCTGCGAAGCACACAGACAGCAAGAGGAGGAGCGCAAGAGATTTCATGCACCATGCCTCCGCACCAAGTAAAACGCTATGATCACCAGTATTATGAAGACTATGAGCGGCACGTACGGGATGAGGTCCATGCCTTGGTTAAACGCGGGGGTTGTTGATAAGCTTTTTGGGGGAGGGGGGGACGCGATTACACTTGGCACGCCGCAGTGAGATCCGAGCACGTGCCCCACGCATTGAACGAGATGGAGAAATCCTTGCTTGAGTGCGGTGCTATCGTGCCGAGGCTCGCGTAACCGTTGCCGTGCAGCAGGCCTGCTGCGTAACCAGCGCCATAATCCGAGTACTGCACTGCAAAACAATCCAGGCCGACATCATACTCAGCAGAGTCGTTCGGATTCGTTACAGTGCCCGTGATCTCGAACCTGCACGGGAGGTCCGGATCCCCTGAAGCCGTGCTGTACGTTTCGTAGTCCACCTCTACGGGCGCTGACAATGACGACGGCGGGGAGGGACCTGAGTAC
The DNA here is from genome assembly GCA_016939415.1 of Candidatus Iainarchaeum sp. Classification (GTDB taxonomy): domain Archaea; phylum B1Sed10-29; class B1Sed10-29; order WALL01; family WALL01; genus JAFGGZ01. The sequence goes on from JAFGGZ010000056.1 coordinate 10,425, forward strand.
GACCCAGGCTCTGACACAGCGCCGAAGAACAACATGAATAACACGCCGAAGACCACCAGCAGCACAACAAGGCCTATGCCCAGCACTGCGACGATGCCTATGACCCACAACAAGGCACTGCTCTTGGGTTTGGCTTCTGCCTGGATAGGCTTCTCCGCTGTCACAATAACCACCAAGCAACCAACGCGCACAGGATTTAAAAACATAATGGGTCGGCTGGTAAACCTCGCTGCGGAAACCCGGCATGCTGACTGCATTCAGTTTGCCCGGAACGCAAAGCAATATAAACGCTCGGCGAGAAACAAGGTTGTTGGATATAGCGGGGGATCATGAATGCCAAAGAAAGCGCTGACCAAGATAGAACGGTGCAAGACCGGCGTGCCCGGACTTGACGAATTGCTGGGCGGGGGCATCCCATACAATCACGTGATAACGCTGTCAGGCACGTGCGGCACAGGCAAGACCCTGCTGGGACTGAAGTACTTGCTGGAAGGCACGAAACAAGGCGAGGCAGGCATATACTTCAGCTTCGAGCAGGACCCAAAGATGATAATAAACGACATGCTCTTGTTCGGGTGGAATATCGACAAACTCATCTCGGATAGGAAACTCCTTGTCTCACAGCCGGAACTGTACAACTGGGACAACTTCCTCAACGAGACGCAGAAGCTCATCGAGAAGTACAAGGCGAAGCGCATCGTCATGGACTCAATATCCTTGATAGGCATGTACTTCAAAGACGAATTCGACGTGCGCAAGAACTTCTTGAGCCTCTTCAAGCTGCTGAAAGGGCTCGGATGCACATCCATACTAATCTCAGAGATCGAGGAAGGTAAGGGAGGCATCACCGGACTCGGTATTGAGGAGTTCATCTCTGACGGCGTCACGGTAATGTACTACCTCAAGGAAGGCAACGCGTACTCCCGCGCCATAACAGTGAGGAAGATGCGCTCCACCGAGCACTCGAGAAAAATGCATCCCATGAAGATAAAGGTTCCTGAAGGCGTGATCGTCTACCCTGCAGAAGAGCTCATCAAAGAATAATTTAAATACCCCAACCGGTTTTTATTCGGTCATGCGGGGTCAGGTATCGATCGAGTACTTGATACTGATAACCTTACTGATGGCGATACTCACGCCAATAACCTACTACGCCCTCTCCACATCAAAAGAGAGTATACAGATATCCGAAACAGAATCCTCGCTCCAATCCCTCGCAAAGGCAGCTGACCGCGTGTACGCGCTCGGGCCCGGATCAAAGGACTACGCGTACGTCATAGTGCCCGACAGCGTGGAGTCGACGACAGTCGGCACCGACGTGCTGCGCATACGCACGAGCGTCGGCACAGGAACACGCGACATACTCGCCACGACCCAAGCACCGCTCATCGGAAGCCTGCCGGACACGCCCGGCACGCACATAGTGCCAGTGGAAATGCTGGCTTCCGGCGTAGTGCGCGTCGGGCCGATGGGCTTGTACGCCATCCCATCAACCATCACGCTGACTGCAGCGCCGGGCACGACAGAGCAAGTGAACCTGACGATCCTGAACGAGAATTACCCGCAAGCAACAGAAATGGCCTACACCGCTTCAGGCGACATAACGCCGTTCACGAGCATCGAAGGGCTCCCTAGCCAGATACTCCCATTCAATCAGGCGAACGCCATCGTGGTCCTCACGATTCCCTCGAACCAGCCTGCTGGCGCGTACGCGGGCACGCTCACGATCCAGAGCAGTCTCGACGCCGTCGAAATCCCTGTGACAGTGAACATCCCCCAAGTGCCGACCACCCTCTCCATAACCACGACAGACTCTTCATACGCCATCGTGAAGACGAACTACTTCGCAGGCGAGCCGCTGTACTACAAAACAGAGCTGCGCGACCAGAGCGGCGAGCTCATGAGCGCAACGCTCGAGCACGCAGTCATTGACAGCCAATCCACGACATTCCTGAACGAGACAGACTCGCAGCTGGAAGACGGTTACTACTACCACTCAAAGCAGATACCCTTCGGCGCGGAGAATGGCACGTGGACGATAGAAGCAACAGCCCTCAACGGGTACGGCAGCGCTTCTGCCTCGGCGCAGTTCACTGTAGAAGAGACGACTGCGTGCATCATGGCCACCCTGACTTATGCTGTAGAGGACAATGGCGACGACGACTTCGCGTTCTTGCAGTACAGCGATGATGCATACGCAGCGATAACGAACGTGCACTCCACGTACCCGGACGAACCCGGACTGCCAGACAGCTACTTCGCATACTTCGAGAAGGAAGGCGAGATGGGCGTGGACATGGAGCGCCTCGGCGCTGACATGTACTACAGCGATGCGGAACCACACATCTCGGACTTGCTGACGAACCTCGACAAGTACGACCTCATCCTCACAGAAGACGCTCACTTGGGCGCATCAGCTGTCGCGAGCTTCGAGCAGTGGGTGATGGATGGCGGGTTCCTCATCGCATCGGAACACACCTTGCCGAGCACTGCGGAGATGTTCGGCGCCAGCTACGTGAAGAGAGGAGGGTCTTTAGGCATGTCAGTCATCACAGCCGAAGACGAATACTTCCCATTCCCCACCGGCAGCGAGTTCCAGCCCAACGAGTGGCCGTACGTGCAGGACACGGGTCTCGGAGCCATCGACTTCACAGTCATCGCACGGCACTCAGACTCAATGCCTGCCATCGCAACGTGGGGGTACGGGAACGGCACTGTATACTACTTCTCTGACTTCGACGTGGACGAAGAGTGGTTCCTCCCTGACGCAGCAGACGGCACTGCAGCCATACTCGTCGACAGGTTCAACAACGGGTCGCTGCACTGGGTCAACCTGTCCTTCTCTGTAGGAGCTTCGAAGAACCCGACAGACGTGCGGTTCCTCGCCAAGCACTGGGAAACATCAGACGCTTTGATGCCAAGGGTGTACTGGAACAACGGCAGTGACTGGGCGAGCGTTTGCCAGCTGCCCGCGCTGTCGCCCGCAAGCAAGGAACGCTTTGACGAATGCATGATCCCCGGCCTTGATACGGTTGCAGAGGCGGGGAGCATCGACATCAGCGTCGTGTTCGACTCAGCTGCACAGGAGAAGGGAGAAGCATACCTAGACACAGCCGGCATCCTCATGTGCTTCGGAGCAGCGCTCAACGACTCGATCCCGCCCATAATAACGATCAGTTCACCGGACAACGCCACGTACAACACGACGTCTGTGCGGGCGAACGTGAGCCTGAATGAGGCAGGGTCCTGGTGCGGGTACTCGCTGGACGGCGCTGCGAACGTGACCATGTCCAGTTCCTTGCCAACGCACTGGAACAGCCAGGTCAGCAGCCTGAGCAACGGCCCGCACACCATCGTGTTCCACTGCAATGACCCATCAGGGAACATGGCAAGAGCCCAGCGGTCGTTCTCTGTACAGGCCATCACTGCGCTCAACATATACCGCCTGCTGCCGCAGGCAATGGAAAACGACAAGAACATGAAGGCAGCGATCGTGCTGTACAACCCATCAGGCATCGATGTTAAGGTCAGTGACGTGACAGAGCAGTGGAGCATCGACAAGATAGTCAAGGACAATAACCTGGTCGAGTGCTCGCCTGAATGCACGCCAGACGAGGATGCTGAGACCATCACGTGGCCCGGCACGCACACGATCACTGCAGGCAATTACTCAGTGTTCTACTACGAAACAAAACTGGATAACCCGGGCAACGGCGTGTACGCCAACGCGACCGCAAGCGTTGCTGAAGGCAACAACCGCACTGCGTTGAACGCGTTCATCAAGGACCACGCGGCAACAGCGTACGTGACCATGTCCGCGGACAGCAACACGACGTACAACGCGGCTGTCGGCCCGCTGGCACAAGACTCGGCGCACACGCTGTACGTGAGGGTGGAGGAAGTCGCCGGCGACAATAAGCTCTCGGCAGGACAGAACGTCACTGTGAGCGTGCCCCTCGCATGGAGTAACGTGTCGTCGAACAGCACGGGGGTTGCAGTGAACGGGAACACAGTGGTGTACACAATACAATCGGGCGTGAAGAACTCGTTCGAGGAGTTCGCGTTCGCTGCACAGTCGCCTGACACTGCAGGCATGTCAGTGTTCAATGCCACAATCACCGGCACTGACGAAGGCGGAGTCGCGCACAATGACGTGTTCGAGATAGTGGTCACGACCGGCGAGGAGGCCGGAGGGTACGTCCTGCCGGGAGGAATCGTAAGCGATTTCGAGAACATCTCGTCGGAAAGCCCGGCGTGGCAGAACCAGACAGGGATCGGCTCGTTCTCCCAGAACACCAACCCATCGTTCGTCAACGAGGGCAGCGGCTCGATGCGGGTGAACTACGATTTCACTGCTGTTCCCAGCACCGAGAAATATGTGATCAAGAAGAATTACCTGGATGCCAACCCTGATTTCAGCGGCTACGCGGGCATACGGCTGGATGTTTACAGCGACGCATCCAACAACAGCGTGACGATCGCTATCGATGACGTGCCCGAGAACAGCTACATGTGGAGCGCAAGAGCGCTTGACTGGAGCGGGTACAGCACAGTCACCTTCAGCCTGGCAGAGGCTGTTGCCGACGGCGTTGACTTGACGCAAGTACAGAAGGTGCTCATCCATCTGGAGGAGAGCAGCACGGCAGCAAAGAAGAACAGCACAGTGTACTACGACGACATGAGGCTGGTGAGTTGATGAGCCGCGGGCAGGCCAGCATCGAGGTCATGCTTTCCGTGTTCATGCTGCTGATGGTATTCCTCCTCGTCATGATAATGAACACGCACCTCGCAGTCAATGCATCGGACTTCAGGGACGCGCTCGAAGAGCGGAGTGCGTGCATGGCAGTGGCCAGCGCCGTGTCCAGCGTGTGGATGGGAGAGGAAGGCATGAGGATGAGCGTGGAGGCAGCGAACGCCACGATCTTTTCAGACGGCCAGGCAAAGGTGGGCGACACGTTCTGCTTGTTTACTGGGCGGGCTGCCAACATGAGCATCAGCGGGAGCGCAGTGCTGGAGAACAGGGACGGCGTGGTGATGATGGGTGCGTAAGGGCGAGATCGCATTCATGGACTTGATCGTCGCCAGCTTTGTCTTTATCGTGCTGCTGACAGGGATCCTGTGGGCGTGGAACTGGGAGGTGGAGCAGCTCGACAGGAAGGTGCTGGCAGGCGAGATTGGCGAGCGCGGCCTGAGGATAACGGACGCGCTCGTCAAGAGCCGCGGGTACCCGGCAGCGTGGAACGCCAGCGATGTTGAGGTCGTGGGTCTTGCGGACAGCGACAGGCAGTTGTCAGCATCGAAGATCGAGGGACTCATCGCCTTGAGTGAGTCGATTGGTTACGAAGGGATGAAGGGCATGCTCGGCACGTGGGGCCATGACTTTTATCTGAGGATAATGGATGACGAGTCCGCAGTGCTTGCAGAGGCAGGGGAAGAGCCTGTTATGGCAAGGACAGTCGTGACAGTGAGGAGGTATGCTCTGTATGAAGGAAGAAGCGCAGTTGTCGAGCTCACGCTGTGGTAGGCGCGGGATCGTGTTCTCGCTTGATGCAGTGGTCGGCCTGCTCGTCGTGACTTTGTTCCTCATCGGGTCAGCGTCTATTGTGCTGAACACTGAGATAGACGACTGGCAGGACATACAGCTCAGCAAACAGGGCGCGGACATAATGGCGGTACTGCACTACGGCGGGGTGCTGGAGTCCCTGGACAACGAGACGATCTCACAGGAGCTGAACGCGTTGCTGCAGACGCACCAGGGCATGCGCGTAGAGGTGATAGAGTACGAGAACGATGGAGGGATCTGGGAGCAATCGAGTATGCTCATTGTCGGCGAAGAGCTCCCTGACGAAACAAAGGTCATCAAAGGGCAGCGCCACTTCCTCTCCGGCGACAAGTGGTGCACTACAGACTACTGGATATGGTTGAAATGAGGGGCATAACATTCACGCTGGGTCTTGCGATGGTCGGGCTGACCATACTGTCACTGGCGAGCATGTTCAGCAGCGCAGCCGTGCACCAGAGCCCCATTGCTTCAGTGCACGCAGACAGGGTGGGTGACATGTACGCGAACGCCGAGCACGAGGTGCGGCGCCTGTTCGAAGCAACTGAGACAGTGAACGCGACAAATGAGGGGGCGAGCATCACGTTCGTTGATGACACGAGCCTGCGGCACTCCTCATTCTCAGCCGAGGTCGAGGCATACGCGTCGTTCCTTGATCAGTACGTCGAAGGCGTTTCCATCGCATCGAATGCAACAGACCCGCCCGTACTCAGCGTGCCTGAGTACAACATGACGTACGACGCCACCACAGCCGGGGGTATAGCGCTGTCGGTGCCGTTGACTGAGCTGGATGAGTACAGGACGTACATACTCGTGAGCGGGAACCTGACCGGCGCGTCAGAGGACGCTGAGTACGGCAGTGACTTCATTGCCGACATAACTGTCATGGGCGGCGTGGGGTCGTTCGAGTTCCACGACGGGTTGAGTGCTTCTGGGAACAGCTCTTTTCACGTGGAGAACACCGGCGGCAACATAACGATCCTGATCAACCCCGAGGGCGTGAGCGTCAGCGGCCTGCCGGATAGCGCGTTGGCCACGACGACGCTCGCAATGAAAGAGGATAGGGATGCGCAGCTCAATGCAGGAGTGCAGATAACTGCACAACTATTAAATACTGCCAAGTCGAAACAAGCTAATGTTTGGGGGTCTTGATGGCGAAAGCGATCTGGGAAGGCGTGATTGACTGGCTGTTCGGCAGGAAGCCTGAAGAAGAGAAAGCCAAACCTCTCCCAACGGAGGGATTGCGCGCTGAGAAGCCTGAGCTGCGGGAAAGAGTATTGGCCAAGCCTGTGGCAAAAAGAAGGAAGGCCAGGCGCAAGCCAAAGAAAAGGAAGGCCAAGCGAAAGCCCGGGAAAAAGAAGGCGAAACCGCGAAAGCGGCGGGTCAGGAAAACTCAGAAAAAGCCTGCGGCAAGAGCCCGGAAGAAGCCTGTTGCGAAGATTGAAAAGAAGGTCGCTGTGAGAAAGCCGGCAGCAAAACCGCCCAAACCCCAAAAGAGGAGAGCCAAGCGCAAGCCAGCGGAGAAGAAGCTTCCGGCGCTGAAAGCGGTTGTCGCAGAGGCCGTGCCGAAGCTGTTCAAGTGCCCTGTGTGCGGGGAGGGGTTCCGCGACCAGCAAGCAATGGTTAAGCATGCGAACCAGCACCGCACAAGACAGTTCAAATGCCCTGTCTGCGGTGAAGTGTTCCTTGATGAGAAGAAGATGCTCTCGCACGCCAACGAGCACAAGACCAACATTGAGCGCGCCAAGAGGGAGGAGCGCCTCACCAGCACGATGGAGAAGGTCGTTGACGTCATAAGCAAGCAGACTGACATGAGCCTCCTGAGCATAGCACGAAAACTGGATATGACAAAGAAGGATGTTGCGGAAGGATTGGCAGAAGCAGTGACAGAGGAGCGGTTCGAGCTCCCGGCCGGAAGCTCAGTGCTCGTTGAAGGATCTGTCGAGAGCGCGAAAACAGAGTACTGCCTCGACATCCTCAAGCAGAAGATTGGCAGCGGCGAGAAAGTGGGCGTGGTCAGCTTCAATACAGAGCAGTTGGCGAAGGCGCTGGGCAGCGGCGACAATGTCGCGAAAGCCCAGGCCAGCAGGAGCCTCAACGACACAAGCCTTGCAGTCACTGACGTGCTGGCAGCAGGCTCGAAAACAGTGCTCGTCGACGTCATATCCCGCTCACTCCCGACATTCAGCGTCACTGAAGTAACGAAGTTCCTCACACTCAACCTAGACAAGCTGAAGAAGAAGAACGCGACGTCCTTGTTCCTGCTCGAGAGCGAGGTGGCGGATTCAAAGACTCGCTCCATCATGGAAACGATGTTCGACGGGGTCATAGAATTCCAGACACGCGAGGTCGGCGGTAGGATAGAATCGCTTTACAGGGTGAAGTCGTTCCGCGGTGAGGAGATCTCAACCGAGCTGAGGCGCTACAGCAAAGCAGTTGGAGTCCCTGTGAAACCCTCAGCTGGAGGAGTGGTTGCTAAACCCGCTGTTAAAACAGGGGTTACGGAACCGGCTGTGAAGCCCCCGGCAATTGTGCGTGCTGAAGCCATACCAACCCCCCGACCCAGTACTGGTGGAGTCGCGCCTGCAGCAGCGAGGCCGATCAGGATGAAGAGTGCTCCGCAGGAAGTGCCTGCTGGCCCAGAGGCCTCCACTTCTTCTCTCGCCAGCACAGTTGACAAGCTGATTGAGCTCATGGCAGCGAAGCAGCAACTGCCGGAAAAGCCTGTTGAGAACTTCAAGAAGGCGAAGGGGGAGTTGGAGACAGCGACAGAATCAGAGATTGACTTGCCGGCAGGCGCTGCCGTGCTCGTGGAAGGTCCTGGGGACAGCATGAAATACGAGTTCTGCATGAACACACTGAGGAAGCACGTTAATCGGAAGGAGGCTATCGGGACGTGCCTGCCTAATGACAATGCATTACCCGGCGACCTGCGGAGGTTCGTGATACCTGCGAGGGCGGTGACAGACCTCAATGACACGAGCCTGAACATATCGAAGGTCCTCGGGAAGGACGTCAAAATCATACTGATAGACGCTTTGTCTGCAGCCATCCCTTCAACAACGCTCGCGCAGATCACGAGGTTCATCACTCTAACGCTGGCGAAGACCCGCGAGAAGAACGCGCTGACTCTCTTTGTCTTGGACTCCGGGGCTGTTGACGAAAAGACGAAGGCCACGATCGAGATGCTGTTCGACGGCGTCATAGAGTTCCGGACGCGCGAGGAAGCGGGAGAAATCGTTTCGTATTACCGCGTCAAGACGATGCGCGGCGGCAAGACCACCGGGCTCTTAAGGTACGCCAGAACGCCAATCGAGGTAACGCAGAAGATCGTCACGCTGGAGGAGGGGTTCGCGCCATCCTTCCTGAAGAGGCTGGTTCAGCTGCCGAAGAAGAAGTTCCAGAGGCATAGCAGGGAATCGCTGGTGACCGGCCTTGATAGGATGCTGGAGCTGGTTGAGAGGGATGGTGTGGTGACTATAAGCAAGGCTGCTGACAGCCTCGGAGTTTCTAGAGAGGTTATTGAGGAGTGGGCTGGAGTGCTGGAAGAGCATGGGATGGTGCAGCTGTACTACCCGCCGATAGGTGATTTGCAGGTGAAGAAGGTGAGCAAATGACTGTCATTGACACGTATGAGATAGATTCTGACCAGATGAAGGTTGCGGTGGATATAACCGAAGGCGAGGACTTCGTAAGGAGGTATATTGTCGCCACGAAGGACTTGAAGCCGGCGACTCTCGCCCTGCTGGACAACATGCGCGAAAAGCTCATAAAGACCGTGGCAGTCTCGCCGGAGCAGGTCATGGACTCGCGCGAGATTGAAGAGGTCAAGCAGGCGTTCATGAGCAAGGCGACAGTACTCTTCAGCAAGGAACTGCCGAAAGAATCCCAAGAAACAAGAGATTATCTCGCCAGCTACCTGTTCCACAAGATGTTCGGTCTTGGCCCGCTGGAGATCCTCATCTCGGACGGCAATCTTGAGGAAGTGGTAGTGAACTCGTCCAAAGAGCCGGTGTGGGTGTATCACAAGGATTATGGCTGGCTAAAGACGAACGTATCCATACCATCCGAGAAGGAGATCTATAATTATTCCACAGTCATCGCCCGCAGGGTCGACAAGCAGATAACCAACCTCAACCCCCTGCTGGACGCTCACCTTGTCACGCAGGACAGGGCGAATGCAACCCTGTTCCCAGTGTCGAGCCAGGGAAACACGCTGACTATCAGGAAATTCGCGAGAGAGCCTTGGACAATCACTGGAATGATCGAGAACAGGACGATATCCTCTGAGATGGCTGCGATATTGTGGCTGGCCATCCAGTACGAGTCCAACATCATCGTTTCTGGTGGCACTGCATCCGGCAAGACCTCGATGCTCGGCGCCCTCATGCCATTCATACAACCGTTCCACAGGGTCATATCCATTGAGGACACGAGAGAGCTGCAGCTGCCCAAATACATGCACTGGGTTCCGCTGACCACGCGCGGCCCCAACGTCGAAGGCAAGGGAGAGGTGACCATGCTGGAGCTCATGGTTAACTCGCTTAGGATGCGGCCTGACCGCATGGTTGTGGGCGAGATCCGCAGGAACAAGGAAGCAGAAGTCTTGTTCGAGGCCATGCACACGGGCCACTCGGTGTACGCGACACTGCACGCAGAGACTGCTTCGCAGACAGTGAACAGGATGATGAACCCGCCGATATCCGTGCACCCCACCATGCTGGAAGCCATAGACCTGAACGTCGTCATGTTCAGGGACAGGAGGCTGGGGTTCCGCAGGGTCGTAGAGCTCGCAGAATTCATGTACAACGACAGGGACCAGACCATCACCGCGAACGTCACCCACAAGTGGTCTCCTGCAGGAGACAAGATCATCAGGACCATGTACTCTTCGTCGGGAAAGCTCTTCTCGAACATCGCGCGCACGACGAACATGGACAGGAAGGAGGTGGAGTTGGATATCGCGTCCAAGAAAGAAGTGCTCGAGTGGATGAGCAAGCACAAAGTGAACACAGTGCATGACGTCGGGAGGGTGATGGCGCAGTACTACCTGGATGCGGAAGGTGTGTACGAGATGGCGCGCAAGGACACGCCGCCGAAAAAGATTCTGGAAAAGGAGTTCACCAAATGAAGCTCTTGCCGCTCTGCCCGATGCCCGTGGACAAGGCCCTGAAGTTCGCCAGGCCATTCACTGGCACCGCAAGGTTTTTGAGGAGGATATTCCCCAGCGTGGAAGCCCATCTCCAGCAGGCGCGCTCGGAACTCAATGTCAGGCAGTACATGTCATTGGTTGTGTTCTCTTCCTTGTTCTATGCTGTTTTCCTTGCGGGATTCTTCGCTTCTCTGGGATTACTGCTGGATAACATGAAGCTGATGCAGGTCAGCATCCCGATGGGCATGATGCTCGGGCTCATGGTCATGGCTTACCAGGTGTACTTCCCGAAGATCCTGGTGGAGAAGAGAGTCCGCGAGATAGAGAAGGGATTGATGTACGGCCTCAGGAGCATGAGCGTTCAGGTGCGCTCAGGCGTTCCGCTTTTCAACGCCATAAACTCAATCTCAAGGGGGAATTACGGCGAGCTGTCAAAAGAGTTCGCTGTAGTGGTGAAGGAAGTCAATGCAGGCATATCCATGGATGAGGCGCTGGACCGCATATCCCACGGCAATCCATCCATATTCTTCAGGCGCATGCTGTGGCAGCTTTCGACGAGTATAAAATCGGGGTCGGACATAAGCAACGCATTGCTGAACATCATAAACTCGCTCACGAAAGAGCAGATGATCCTGATAAAGGATTACGGCGCGAAACTCAACCCCATGACGCTCGTGTACATGATGGCTGCAGTGATCGTGCCCGCAATCGGCCTCACGTTCCTCATAATCCTGGCCTCGTTCCCGGAACTCATGATCACTGAATGGGTTTTCGGGGGCTTTTTGGGCGTCATCGTTGTTTTTCAGGTGATGTTCCTCGGCCTCATAAAGTCATCAAAACCGAACCTGGTGGGTTGAAGTGTACGAACGATTTGGAGAACTGTTCCCGAAGCCAATGCAGAGGCTCTATGAGCAGATGCTCTTGCACTCAGACGTGGAGCTGGACGAGAAGCGACTGCTGGGTTTCGTATTGCTGATGAGCATCGCGGTCGGCGTGATGGTATCCATATACTCGAACATATTCTTTTACACGAATCACGCAATCATGTTCGTCGTTGGGTTCGCGCTTTCAGAGGCATTCTTCTTCCTGTGGCTCTCGTTCTCGGCTGACGCGAAGGCGAGGCGTGTGGACAGGATGCTGCCTGACGCGCTCTCGCTCGTCGCTGCGAACATACGGTCGGGATTGACCATTGACAAGGCCCTCGTGCTGGCGAACCGCCCTGAATTTGGGCCGCTGCAGCAGGAGCTTCAGAGGATGGGAAAGGAAGTGCTGACCGGCAGCGACTTGAAGGACGCGTTGAAAGGCATGCAGGAGCGGGTAAGGTCTTTGACGTTGGCGAGGACGATCGAGTTGATGGTTCACGGCATTGAGTCGGGAGCGGAGCTGGCTGATTTGCTGGAAGAGACAGGAGAGGACCTGCGCTCCCAGGAGATGGTGCAGCGTGAGGTCCGCTCCAATGTCTTCATGTACGCGATACTGATATTCATTGCGGCCGCGTTCGGCGCTCCGCTGCTGTTCGGCGTGTCAACGTACTTGTCGCAGATGCTGTCTTCGTTCATTGGCTTCACGAGCACGCGCAGCATTGCCGGTTCTGCGCTGAGCATTTCCCTTGCCCAGAGCTCGATTTCCAGCGACTTCGTTTTCCTGTTCGCGCTCGTGTCCTTGTTCGCGTCATCCATCTCAAGCGCGATGATAATCGGCGTGCTAACGACGGGAAAGGAGAAGGAGGGCCTCAGGTACGTGCCTGTGCTGCTCGTCGTGACGTATGCAGTGTTCTTGCTGACGCGTTACGTGACTGAGAACTTCTTCGGGAACATGCTGCCTATCTAAGTGAGGGTGCCTGTGCACGTTCCTCTAGCTGTGTTGTTCGCTATGTTCGCGGTGTCGTAGTAGACGATGACCGTGCCTGAGAACGGGTCGCCTGCAGTCCCTGTCCAGCCCGTGACAGCAGAAGAGCCGAGAGAGATGGTTGCGAGAGGGGCGTAAGCGCCGCTGCCTGTTGAGAGCACGACTTGTTCTGTGCCGCCGTCAGGTATGACGTTCATGCCTGTAACTGTTATTTGCTTGCCAGCGCTGTTCTTCAAAATGAGTGTCATCACTCCGCCGGTAGTGACTTTGTGTTCGACATAGCTGAGGCCTGTGAATCCTGTGCAGGTTGTTGAGGTGTACGTGGCGGGGTTGAGTATGCCCAGCGCGTACAAAGCGCCTGCAGCGATGACGATGATTATGAGGACCCATGAGTACGTCATGAGGTACTCGATGGCTGATTGGGCTTTGTCTTGCATGAACTCCACTCCATTTTGGTGCAGTAGTTGTAGAATGCAAACGGATTTAAAAAGCTTTGGTTTGCAGGGGAATCTGTTTAAACATACTACCGGGGGCTAGTCGCCGGCATAGGCGTACTTGCCGAATTCTTTCACGTGGTTGAGGACGCGGCACCGGCAAGCAGATCGGCGAGCACCTCACCGCGGGTGTTCAGCACATGCATTTCGTGGAGGCGCGTGTAAGTGATTGCGTCTTCAGGGGTTTGTATGGGCACGGATTTCTGGCAGCGCGTATTTAAGACTGCGGTTCGGAGCGTGTTTTACTGCGCAGGAGATGTGATGCTGTGTAGGGCATTGAACCAGCATTCGAGCCCGCTGGTTATCAATGAGGGGAGATCATTCAATCTTCAGTTGTTCGTTCAAAGGTGGATTTGAGAAATAAGCCCTCACATTGAACGAGGGATCAACCAACTCAATCATCTCAAAATTTTCGCGGGGTATCAACTTGAAGCCAGTTCTTGATGAGTATCTCTTCTTGAATTCAGAATAATTTTCAACTGTAAAATCAGCGTCACCAAGCTCCGGTCTTGTTGCATCTGGCTTCCGGATCTTTAATAGCCAAAGGTTTCCGGCAACCGTATTTATCGGTTGAATATGAAATACAGGACCTGTCGGGGTTTCCTCTAGTACCACGCCAATTTTTTGAGCAACCACCAGTAGATTGTTATACTGCTCTTTGCCTTGCGCAAAGATACAAGCATAATTAACTGGCGCATTCTTCTCGGATGTGTGCCTATTCTTTAACCCAACTGCATCCTTCACTATTTCTTTAACCAGTTGCTTTAAAGCTGCCACATCCACGGAACGCACCCTTTTTACCGACTTGTGCATGAGGGCCGGGGTCGGGATTTGAACCCGAGTCAGAAGGGCCACAGCCTTCTATTCTAACCAAGCTATACTACCCCAGCCACCAAAACAACGCTCTTCTGAAAAGAATTCAAAGTAATTTAGAGGCAAGTCATTTAAATACTTGCTTTCGACTTCGCCAGCGAAGCACGCGCCACCCGAATATCCTTCAAAGCACCACGCGCAGCATCAGCCACACTGAACTCATCAGGCCGGAACAAGCACTTCCAAAAAACCGCCCGCCCCCTCAACACGCCCTCAAGCCTCGACTCAACAGCACTCCAATGACCTCCATCCACCGAGTGAGAAAGCCTGCCCAAAGCACGAGCCGCAGCAGCAGACACGTCCGCACTCCTGCTGTCAAGCGCTCGAACCAAGTGAGGAATGGACTCAACACGCCCAGTCTCCCCCAAATGAATCGCTGCAATGCACGCCACAACCTCGCGCCTGCTCCGCAACCCGTCAACCAACGGCTTCAACGCGCCATCATGCCGCCTGCTTATCCTCGACAAAGCAGAAAAAACCGCGTACACAGAACCACGCTGGCTATCATCAAAACTCTTCCCCGGCACAGCCTTCACCAGCACATCAACCGCCCTGGGCAGCATGGCCGCAGGAGCGTCCTTGCTCGCCTCACCGATTTCCATCGCCAAACTGCTTAGGAGCTCATGGCGATACGCACTTAGCTCGGCCCTCATCTTGCCGGCTTCGGCAATTTTCCTCAAAACCACGTTAGTGTTAAGGCGGTAATTGGAACGGATATAAGACCTGGAGAGCGTGCGGTACGGCTTGAGCGGCTTGCTGACCAACTCAAAAGTAGCAAGCAACTGCCCGAAACTATCGCGAGCATGTTCAGGACGAGAACGCTTCTTGAGAGGCATGACAACAGTAAGAACAAAGGAGTATAAAAAAACCCCACGGAACCGCCAAAACCCTTTTATTCGACCAACGCCTTTCTCCGTCGCATGGACGTCTGGCGCGTAATCACGTGGAGCGGCGACCTCGTGTTCTGGTTCGGCATGGCAGTAGTCCTCTTCCTCAAACACAGAAAACAAAAATCCATGAAACTCGTGTTCGGCCTCATAGCGAACAGCGTGTTCGCCCTCGCACTCAAGTACGTGTTCCTCGTGCCGAGAGAAGCCGGTTTCGGCCCATCATTCCCGTCATTCCACGCGCAGACCGCGTTCTTCGTGTCCACGTTCGCGTCAATGATATACCCCAACCTCGCGTA
>JAFGGZ010000008.1 GCA_016939415.1 Candidatus Iainarchaeum sp.
CTGCAAACACGCACTCGCTCGCTAACGCTCGCAGTGCGGGGGGGATGCTTCCCAGGGTAGCGGGGGGGTGCAACCCCCCCCTCCCCCCCCAAGACGCTGAAAGCCTGGGGAAGTGTATTGTTGCTCGCTCTGCAAGCAAGCACGTGCTTCGCAGTGCGGGGGGGATGCTTTATTTCCTGTCGTCCGCGGTCTTGTACTGTCCGTGTTTGGGTGAGTAAACGTCTCCTTGGCTCTTGAGGTCGGACAGTATCTTGTCGAGTTCGTCGAGGTTGATGTTTGATTTCTTGGCTTCTTCCATCACCATGTCGTGTGTGACTGCGTCGAATTCATTGTTGAGGTGTTTGATGATGTTGTGGACTGTCCTGAGTTTGTCGACTTTGCTCTTTGATGAGCCTGTGGCGATGATGTCTATGTCGAACCGGCCTGTTTCTTTGTCGACGCCTATTTCTTTCATGACGAATTGGTGGAGGCGTATGGCCCGGTCGGCGTCTTCGACTTCCACGCGCTCGCTTAGCCTGCCGCGTGCGCTGGCTTCCCCAATCCTGACGAGGGCTTCGAGTTGCCTTGCTGTGACTGGGACTGCGCCTTGTTGTTTGCCGACTCTGCGCAGGTCCACGTAGTAGTCTTCGATCTTGTCCATGGCTTCTCTTGTGAGGATGGGCGCTATGTACTTCCTGGAGTATGCGATGTACTTCCTGAGCAGGTCTGGTTCGAGCGTGGGCTTGATCCTTTCTTCTGCTGCTTCGAATTCTTCTTGTGTCATGATGCCTTTCCTGTTGGTGCTGTTGAGGCCGATGATTTGGTGGCCGTTGAGGACGTGTTGGGCGAGTTTCCTGTCTTTTTCTTCGTCGAGGACGTCCCTGATGGGGAAGATGAGGTCGAATCTACTGAGCAGGGATGGCGGGATGTTGAATTGCTCTGCTGGTGACGCGTAGTTGTCGAACCTGCCGAATTTTGGGTTGGCTGCTGCGAGGACTGCTGTCTCGGATTTGAATTGCGTGACGATGCCTGCTTTGGCGATGCTGATGCGTTGCTGTTCCATGGCTTCGTGCATGGATGACCTGTCTTCTGTGCTCATCTTGTCGAATTCGTCGACTGCCGCGATGCCTCCGGATGCGAGTACGAGGGCTCCTGCTTTGAGCACCCACCCGCCTTCTGCGAACTCGTCTTTTTCTGCGGTGGCTGTGAGGCCTGCTCCGCTCGCGCTTTTCCCTCCGACGAACACGCCTTTTGGTGCGAGTTGGTATATGTAGTATATGAGCTGTGATTTTCCTGTGCCCGGGTCGCCGATGAGGAGGATGTGTATGTCCGGCCTTACTCTGGTGCCGTCAGGGAAGATCTTGTTTTTCGTGCCGCCGAAGAGTTGGAGTGCGAGCGCTTCTTTGACTTCGCGGTGTCCGTAGATGGTTGGCGCGACGCTGTCAACGATTTTCTTGTATATGTCCGGGTCTCTTGCGAGTTCTTTGATCTGTTCTTCTTCTTCGGGAGTCATTTCGACTTCTTCGAATTGTTTTTCGAGTTTCTGCATGTGGGCGGCGTGTATGTATATACTGTACACGCTGCTTTTTTCTTTTGGCGGGATGAGCCTGAGGATTCCTGTGACTTCAATCTTGTCGCCGGGGAAGAGCTGGTTCGTGAGGTCGTCTTCGAGCCATACGTTGATGTTTTTGGCTTGTTCGCCTTTGACGAGTGCTTCGAGCGGTTCTTGGACCTGCATTTTTTGCATGTCGATGAATTCTGATTCTTCGAGGTTGAGTCTGAATTCCTTGCGTTCGCATGAGCATACGTCTGGTTCGCTGAGTTTTCCGTAGAGTTGCCCGGTTTGGGCGATTTTGTACACGCGTCCGCAGCGGATGCATTGGAAGGCGGCTGCCTCGATTTTTGGGCGTACGTCCGTGATCTTGTTGATGACGCCTTCGATGCTTATGAGTTTGTTTATGTGGTCTGAGTTGATGTTTCGTATGAGTAGTCTTTCGGGGAGGTTGTAGATGCGTACGTGGGGTTTTATTGTTTCTCCGTTGGCGTTGACGAGGCCCATGAGTTCGATGGCTTCTTCTGCTGCTTTGATGACGAGGTCCGGGTTTTCCGTGAGGTCGTCTGCGAGGCTTGGGCTGTAGGCTTCGAGTGTGTGGTAGTCTATGTTGAGGCTTTTTTCGTCTGGGTAGAATTCTGCGAGTCTCTCGAGGTCTTTGCGGTATTTTTCTTTGAAGAATCCTTCGAGTTCTTGCACGTAAGAAGTAGCGCTTTCCATGGTCATGACCTCGCGTTGGTTCTCTATGTTCTTTGTTGTATTTGAATTCCCCCCGTACTTCCAGTATTCTGTTGTTTGTTCGTTAAAAACGTGTTCGTCTGCGCCCTGCCGAGGTCTTCCGTGCTCACAAGTGGTTCGTGATGTTGTGGAGTATGAACGGCACTTGGGGTGCGACGCTGGCTGCAGCAGTCAGCCACTTCGGCCCGTTGAACAGGATCGGCCTTAACGGCATCCTCTCCCCCTCGTGCTTCACTTCAGGACCCAAAAAATCGATCAGCAAGTGAATAGCTATCCCCAACGTGAAAAACGGGATCACTGCATCAAAACCGCTGAACAACACAGGCTTCCACCCAGCCAAAAACGCCATGACAGCAGGAACAAACGCGGTGTGCGTGATCCACGACCTGTGCAGCCTCGTGCCAAACACCGTGTCCACGTCAGGGAACAAGCTGCCCACAAAAACCCAGTAAGCAGCAAACGCGCCGCTAACCGCATACATCAAACTAGCCAGCACTGCGCCAGCCACAACATGCTCCCAACCCCGCAACACGAGTAATTTTTGCAAAAAAGCCTTAATAAACCTTTCCCGCCCCTGATACTTTTATAAATCGCCGCCACCAAATAACGCTTCAATGAACGAGGAAGCGATAGTCCAGTTTTACACACTCCTCCGCCAACTCCGTAGAGCAGTGCCAGAGAGCGCGATCCACAAGCGTCTTGTGGACTGCGGCCTGAAACCCGAAGAAGCGAAGCAGGCAGTGAACTTCGCTGCCGCTTTCCTCCCAGCAGACGGCCCGAAGCTCGGTCCCGTGCTCTCTGTTCACGAAGAAGACCTGCTCACGCACCTCCAGCCCCCGAACGGGTCCGGAGGAACAGAGCGGCGGCCCCGGATTCAAAGGCCAGCACGCAGGCGTCCCTGAACCCGGAAGGTGATTTCCTTCAAGTACTTAGTTACTTCTGCACTGCCGTACGTCAACTCCAGACCGCATCTGGGACACTTAATCGGCAGCATACTCCCCCCGGATGTGTTCACGCGCTACCTCCGCATGAAAGGCGAGCAAGCCATATACATCTGCGGCACTGACGAGCATGGCACTGCAACAGAGCTCTCAGCAGAAAAAGCAGGAGTACCTCCGGAAAAGTGGTGCGAGAAGTACCACAAGCTCCACAAAGAGGACTACGAGTGGTTCGGCGTGGACTTCACGAACTTCGGCCGCACGTCCTCGAAATCCAATCACGAGCTCACGCAATACATCTTCACGAAGAACCGCGATGCCGGCTACGTCTTCGAGGACACGATCCAGCAACTGTACTGCCCGAAGTGCGAAAGGTTCCTGGCGGACAGGTACGTGAAAGCCATTTGCCCGAAATGCGGCGCAGAAACCAACGCAGACCAATGCGATGCATGCGGCTCGCTGCAGGACCCAGCAGACCTGAAATCACCGAAGTGCGCCATCTGCGGCGCTGACGCGGAGCTCCGCGAGACGAAGCACTTGTTCCTCGACCTGCCGAAGTTCGCTCCGTGGCTCAAGCAATGGCTGGCAACCAAGTCGTTCTGGAGGACGAACGTCATCAACTGGGCGCGCTCCCTCACAAACGACCTGAAACCGCGGTGCATAACGCGCGACCTGAAGTGGGGGGTACGCGTGCCGCTCGCAGGCTACGAGGACAAGGTGTTCTATGTCTGGTTCGACGCGCCGATAGGCTACATAGCCATCACGAAAGACGCTGACCCGCAGCGCCTTGAAGGCATGGACTGGCACGCATGGTGGACCGATGGCGACACGAGGCTGGTTCACTTCCTCGGAAAGGACAACATCCCGTTCCACACGATCATCTTCCCTTCAATGCTGCACGGCACGAGCGAGTTCATCGTGCCCCACGAGGTGGTGGGCGCCGAGTACCTGAACTACGAGGGCAGGAAGTTCTCGAAGAGCAAGGGCGTCGGCGTAACGCTCGAGGACGCGAGGTCATTGCCGTTCCCGCCGGACTACTGGCGGTGGGCGCTCATCCAGATGGCTCCTGAGACGCACGACTCCGACTTCTCGTGGCAGGACTTCCAGAAGCACGCAAACGAGCTGGCGGACGTGTTCGGCAACTTCGTTCATAGGACGTTCGTGCTCGCGCACAAGTACTATGGCTCAGTGCCGAAAGCAGGCGCGTTCAGCGAGGCGGACAAGGACATGCTGAAGAAGATCGAGGCGTGGCCCGCGCTCGTCGGAGAAAAGCTGGAGAAGCACCAGCAGCGCGATGCTGCGAAGAAGGCGCTGGAGCTAGTTCGCGACGCGAACGCGTTCCTGAACGCGCAGGAGCCTTGGAAGCGCGAGGACACGCGCGCTAACACCCTGTACTTGTGCTTGAATGTGTGCCGCTCGGCGAGTATTCTGCTCGAGCCGTTCATCCCGTCTTCGTGCAGGCGCGTTCGCGAACTCCTGCGCGTGGGAGATGCTTCGTGGGACAGCGCAGCGGACCTGGTTCTGGAGGCTGGCGCCCCGCTTGGCGAGAGCGAGCCGCTGTTCAAGAAAGTGGAAAGCGTTTCAGAGTACGAGAAGCGCTTCAGCGGAAAGCAAGAGGTGAGTTACGTGAAGTACGAGGACTTTTCGAAGCTAGACTTGAGGGTTGCTACTGTGAAGAAGGCCGAGCCCGTGGCAGGAGCGGACAAGCTGCTGAAGCTCACGTTGGATGTGGGCGAGCTCGGGGAGCGCGTGGTCTGCGCCGGCGTGAAGCAGTGGTATTCTCCCGACGATCTTGCGGGGAAGAAAGTGGTTTACCTGGCCAACCTGGAGCCGAGGAAGATGCGGGGCATCGAGAGCCAGGGCATGGTCCTCGCCGCCGAGCTGGGGAATGCAGTGGAACTGCTTTCTGCCGGCAGCATCGGGAACGGCGCTAAAGTGCTTTGAGCACGAGGAACACCTTGCGCTTCCGCGGTAATTGCGGGTTGTCGATCACCACATCTGTTTCGAAGAGTCTCGCGAATGCTTTCGCTGCGCGCATCATATCCTCCTCGCTCTTCGGATAGAACTGGATCACTGCGCGCCCGCTCTTCTCCAGAATCCTATGGAACTCTTTCGCCACTTTGGACGGGCTTTTGACCCATTGCAGCGCTGAGATGGAGATGATCGCGCGGAAGGAATTGTCGGGGAACGGCGTGTTGTCCATGCTTGCCACGCTGGCTTCCAGCTTTTTCTTCCTGGCGATCGCAATCATTTCCGGTGACACGTCAATGCCTTTGACGTCGAAGCCAGAGTCTTCAAGCACTCGCATGGACACTCCCGTGCCGCACCCGGCGTCCAGCACTCTTCCCTTGCCCGCGCCCAGCAGTTCTATTGCTCTTTGCGTGATCCTCGCCTGCTCGCGCACCATGCCCGGCGACTCGTAGTGCTGCGCTTCCTTCTCGTAGTATTCTGTTGGTTCGTGTGTCTCGTCCGGCCGCTCGCGCTTCACTTTCCACGCCATCGCACGACATTCCGGTGGCTGGGCATTTAAAACCATGAGTTCGCTTCAGCGGCCGCGGGTGATCATTTTCTGGCCCATGACCACGGTGTACTCGACTTCCTTGCCTGCCTCGATCTCAAAGTCTGAGGGCTTTTCCATTTCGAAGGTCTCGTAGTTTTCCATGTCCATGATCTGCACCCTGTCGCCGAGGTCGGCGATTACCTGTCCGCGCCGCTTGTCCACGATGGGGATCTCGCAGTTCGCGTCCACGGGCTTGACGAGCTCCTTCTTCGCGCCGGTGAATATCCCTATTGCGGTCACGCGGGCTTTTGCTGATCCGTGTTTGCCTGGCTTGCTTGTTTCGTAGTTCACTACCTTGCAAGGCACGCCGTCGATGATGACGTACCTTCCTGGTTTCAGGTCCTTGACTTGCCCTATCATTTTCTGTCCCATATCATCTGCCATGACAAACACTCCTGAAAAAGAGTTGTTGGGACTTACGTGGAACTAGAATAAAAACTTTTACTTCCTTTTTGATACCCCCATGAACCATGCCATCGGCAGTCCTGTGGCAATCACCAGCCAGTATGAGAGGAGCCTGTCCATGACTGTGACGACACCGGCAATAGGCAAGGCAATGCCTGCGGAAGAGTACACCGCGATCATCGACCCTTCTATCGCGCCGAGACTGCCTGGCAGGGGGAGGGGCACGTGCCCGACGAGCGACGAGATGACGAGCGCTGCTGCCACAGCTGTGAGCGCGGGGTCTGTTCCCAGCGCTCGGAACAAGACGTACGCCCGCAGTATCTCAATGCCCCAGAATGCGAGGGAGAATGCTGTGCTGTAAATCCAGACGTGCTTGTGCTTCGCGATAGTCGTCAGCGTCTTGTAGTATGCTTTCAGCATGCGGGACATGTCCGACTTGAAGTGCGAGAGTATTGGTATGTGGCCGGTGAGGTTCTCGTGCCGCTCGAGGAATGCTTTCACGCTCCGCGAGCGCACGCGCCTGCCGTACGACACGTACCACAGCGAGGCCACCAGTGACAGGGTGAACACGAATGACGCGAGTATGAGGATGAACACGTACGTGGGCTGGTTGAACACGTACACCGAGTAAACGAGTGCTGCGACAGCTATGAGGCAGAACGCGATCATGTCCGCCATCTTTTCCGCGACCAGCGTGGCCACGCCGACGCTGGCCCGTATGCCGCACCTCTTTTTCAGCAGGTATGCTTTCAGCGGCTCGCCCCCGCTCCTCGCGAGCGGCGTGGCAGCGTTCAGCGCTGACCCGGCGAGGTTGATGCCCAGCACTTTGATGAACTGCGCGTCGTTCTTCGATGCGGAGATGATGTAGTGCCATCGTG
Organism: Candidatus Iainarchaeum sp.; assembly: GCA_016939415.1. GTDB lineage: Archaea > B1Sed10-29 > B1Sed10-29 > WALL01 > WALL01 > JAFGGZ01. The sequence goes on from JAFGGZ010000008.1 coordinate 7,051, forward strand.
CGGCGAGGACGAGGACGCTAATTACTTCCAGGGCCAGTGCCAGGGCGAGCATGTCCGGATCCAGCCGCATGACCTGGATCAGAATGTTCTCGGGTCCGAGCGCGTACACTATCGCTGTCATCACGAGCAGCCCGAACGCGATCGTGCTTGCGAGCGCTTTCCAGTCCATGCGTCGTGCTTAATGAAGAAGCACTATTTATTAACTGCGCAACCGCAATGTCTTTGCATGGACTTGATTGACACGCATTGTCACTTGGACGACAAGCAGTTCGATGGGGATAGGGACGCTGTCCTGGCACGCGCCCGCAGTGCTTTGAAGGCGGTCATCACCGTGGGTGTGGACGGGCAGAGCAACGATCGCGCGCTTTCGCTGGCAGACAACGAGTTCGTGTTCGCGGCGTTGGGTTTGGCGCCGGTAAAGCACGACGAGTCGGTGTTCCAGCAGGTCCGGTCGCACGCTGAAAGCATCGTCGCTGTCGGGGAAGTCGGTTTGGATTACTACTGGGAGAAGAGCGATGCCTTGCGCGCCAAGCAAAGGGAGTGGTTCGGCCGGTGGGTGGATCTCGCCAAGGAAGTGAACAAGCCGCTGGTCGTGCATTGCCGTGATGCCATGGACGACTGCTTTACTGTATTGGAGCGCGACCCGCCAGAGCGCGTCATTTTCCACTGCTTTTCCGGTAACGAAGCGGATTTGGAGGGGGCTGAGGATAACGGCTTTTTCGTGAGCATGGCCACGAATGTGTGCTTTTCCCAGCGACACGCAAGGTTAATAAACAAGTTGCCGTTACAATTATTACTTACTGAGACAGATAGTCCGTACCTGTCTCCGGACAGGAAGCGCAACGAGCCCATAAATGTTATTGCATCTGTGCGTTTGATTTCATCTGTGTTGGATATGGATGCTGATGAGTTGGCGTCCATTGTCTTCCATAATGCTTTGCGCGCTTTTCCGGGTCTGAAGCCTCAGTAAGGAGTTGATTGCAATAGTATCTTTGGATGACCTCAGGCAGAGGCTCGGCTTTAAAGTAAAGTATAAGCACATAGGCTTGCTGGTGGACGGCCCGAACATCCTTCGCAAGGAGTTCAACATCAATCTCGACAGCGTGAAGAAGCGCTTGCTCAAGGAAGGACAGGTCAAGGTGGGCAAGGTGTTCTTGGACCAGTACGCTCCCGACAAACTCATCGAGGCGGTGACGAACCAGGGTTTCGAACCAGTCATAACGAGCACCGACGTTGACGTGGCCATGGCTGCGGAGGCGATTGAGCTCGTGTACAACCCTGCCATCGATGTTGTGGCGCTCATGACGAGGGACGCTGACTTCCAGCCCGTCCTCATGAAGGCGAAGGCGCGCGGCAAGGAGACGCTCGTGCTCGGCGTGGAGCCGGGCTTCAGCACTGCCTTGAGGAACACGGCTGACCACGTGATAATCATTTCGACTGCAGAGGACTGAGCATGAACATTCCGCTCGGAAGCAGGGAGGTGGCGGCGAAGAAGCTGTCCCCAGAGGATGTCGTGAACGACTTGAGGGAGTTCATGGACAACCGCAGGGATGGGTGCTTCGTTGTCGCGTTGAAGGGCGAGAAGGGCATAGAGGAAGGCCTTATCGTGATAGGTTCAGGGATGGTCATCGCAGCCCATTACGAGTACTTGCGGTATGGCAAGGAGTATAATGCAGGAGAGGCGCTGAAGCGCTGCTCGAACGCGTTCTTCGCTTCGCGGGGCATCTATGAGGTTTATTCCCTGACGGGCCAACAGCTGGAACTCCTCAAGATATTCAACGAGTCGTTGCTGCTTCTGGAGGGTATACCCCTCAGGAGCTTTGAGGGCATGATGCCCGTTGCTTTCAGCGAGGAGTATGAGAAGCAGGTGCTCGCCGAGTTCCCTGAAGAAGAAACGCGCGACGACATTCTGAAGAAGCGTGGCATGTCAGAGGTCCGCATCGACAACTATGATGTCGTGGCCAAACAAATGGAGTCCAGCGCAGAGATCACTCAGTTGCCTGAAGAGGTCGAGAAGCGCCTTGACGAGTACTTGAAGGGCAAGCCGACCCCCGAAGAGCCGACTGACGAGGCGAGCGTTGAGGAAAGCGAGATGCCGAAGAAGGAACGCGTTTCTGCTGCTGAGGCCGCGGCTCCCACAACTCCGGGCGAGGAAGAGCTGGCTGGGATGGATCAGGCTGCGGAAAAGCTTGAGGCACTGCTTAAGAAGAGGCGGGAGGGTTCTTGATGATGAGCATAAGTGACTTGGCGTGGACGGCGACAAACATGTACCGCCGGCTTACTGGACGGAAGACGCTGGAGCAGGAGAGGATGGAGCGCATGACGTACTTGCGCGAGCTGTTGTACGTCCCACGCGAGAAGCCTATCCACCCCGCCATGAGCAAGAGGTTCTTCGAGCGTCTTGCGCAGGACTTTGCGTTCGATTCAGTCGTGTGCGCGAAGCGCGACGGCAGCGTTCTGGCGGCGAGCAACGACGATGCTTTCAAGGCCGCTGTTCGGAACACTTCCTTGTTCGAGTTCGTTGCGAGCGAGTTGCCTGACGCGAGTTACATGATGATCAAGACAGGTGACAAGGTTCATGCCGTCTATCCCAACAACGGCCACTTGTTCATGATAGAGGCGGATGGCAATGTGTCGCCTGTTGAAATGCACTCACTTGCCAAGAGGCTTGAGGGAGTCAAGACGAGTTGATTCAGGATGTCACGGATTATCGCGGTTGTTTCAGGTAAGGGTGGTGTCGGCAAGACGGCAATAACGTCGAACTTAGGCATTGCTCTGGCCAAGCTCGGCAAGAAAGTGGTGATGGTCGACACTGACATGCAGATGGCCAATCTCGGGCTCATGCTCGGCATGGAAGGCAGGCCAATCACGCTGCAGGACGTTCTTTTGGAAGACGCTTCTGTCGAGGACGCGATGTACGACGTGCAGGAGGGCGCGAAGTTCGTGCCCAGCGGATTGAGCATGGAGAAGTTCAAGCGCGTGAACGAGGAGAAGCTGGCGCCAGTGATGGAGCAGATCTCCAAGCACGCTGACATAGTGCTGTTGGACACGCCTGCGGGCGTCGGGCCGGACGTCATGGCAACGCTGCACAGCGCGACCGAAGCGCTTGTGGTCACCATGGCTGAAGCCGTGGCAGTCGCTGACGCGATGAAGGTCATAATGGTTGCTGAGCGGCGGGTTGGCTTGGATGTCACCGGCGCGGTCATCGACATGCGGAAGGGCATGAAGCAGGAGATGGAAGTGCGCGAGGTCCAGAAAACGCTTTCAGTGAAAGTGCTCGCAGTCGTTCCCGAAGACCCGCACCTTCGCGAGTGCAGCTTGGAAGGCATTCCCGTTGTCGTCAAGTACCCTGCGTCCCCTAGCGCGGTGGCCATAACGAACCTCGCAGCCGACTTGATAGGGGTTGAACGGCCGAACCCGCCGGAAGAGAAGAAGAAGGGCTTCATCGACCAGCTGCTGGCTATCGTCATGCCAAAGCACAAGGCGGACCTGGCCCCGCTGAAGAAGGAGCGGAGCGAGAAGGAAGAGGCCCCGAAAAAGTAATGCTTTTATTCATGTCCTGACTCCTCTGCTGATGTTCACTTTTTGGGTGATTTTTTATGACTCTTGAAAGACCGTTTGCTTCAGCGGAACTCCGCTGGCGAGTGGCGTGGTGTCTTGTGACACCACTTGTTCAGAGTGTTTCATGTTCACTTTTTGGGTGATTTTTTATGACTCTTGAAAGACCGTTTGATTTTTTGAACGGCGCCATGAACAAAACAGTTCTGGTGCGCATGAAGGACGAGCGCGAGTTGCGCGGCACGCTCCGAGCATTCGACGTGCACATGAACATCGTGATGGATGACACTGAAGAGCTTGAGAACGACAAGGTGCTGAAGAAGATCGGCTCCGTGCTTCTGCGCGGCGACAACATCGTGTTCATCTCGCCTTGAGGACGGCGGTGCAGCGCGCTGCCGAGTCCCTGCCAGGCGTGTAAACCCTTATAAACATCTCCCTCGCGAAATAATATCACGCGCTCACCATCTACTGGTGAGCGCTTGTTAGAGGGTTCGTCTCGCGCAGCACCCCGCATCGATTACGGGCTTGTAGCTCAGTTGGAAGAGTACCTCCTTGGCGATTCGCTTGGCGCTCAGCAAGCACCGCTAAGCGAACCAGATTGGAGGGGGTCGGGGGTTCAAATCCCCCCAAGTCCATTACAGCCTTTTTGTCGCTTTAGGCGACAAAAAGCCTGGGGAAATACAAAATTGCGTGTCCTGCAAACACTCATGTACTCCGCAGTATTGTGGCGTGCGGGGTCATGTGGATTGCTGCGAGCACGCAACGCATTTAAACATGAACGCGCAAAACCAACTCAATGGGCCCATGGTCTAGCCCGGTTAGGACATCTGCTTGACGTGCAGGGGATCTCCGGTTCGAATCCGGATGGGCCCATTCATTTCTTCTGGTACCTGAGTATTTCGTCGACGCCCTCTTTTTTGGCGATGGTGTCTATCCGGTCCTCGCCCCACTCTTCGTAAGTCTTCACGCGGCAACCCACTTTCTTGAAGAATGTTTCCATGTCATCCATGCACGCTCGCTTCTTCTCCAGCGTGTCCTGCAGATCTGCTCCTGTAACGTTCGGATCCATCACGTGCAAGAGAACGACTAGGCTCGTGTTGGTCGCAGCCTTGATCATGAACTGCTTGTCATTCTCGTTGCCGTTCACGACCGGAATCAGAACCCACCTGCGTTTCATGAAACATCACGCCAGGGAGTACAACCCTCTCTTCTTTTCCAGGATGTCGCCGCTCTCCTTCAGCACTTCGAGAACGGTCTTCGCCAAGCTCTCTTCAACACCGCACAAGAACGCGAGCTTTTCGAGGGAGTGATCGCCGCTCTCCAGTTGAGCTATCAGCTTGCTGCCCAGGTTTTCCACGGCATCGCTGGTAGTGATGTAGTAATTCTTGTCGAACCCGCGCACGACAACAACCCTTCCCGACCTGACTTCTTCTTCTAGCTGGGAGATCACGTCCTCTGCTTCGGGCTGGGAGTGTGCGATGATGTGCTTGTCTGTCGCGAGCGCGGAGCGAACGATATTCCCCGCGGGCTCGCCCTCACGCGTCACGTAATCATAGTAATCACGAGAGATCGAGTACACGCCATGGCCTTTGTACTTCCCTTCTTCGTAGAATGACACCGCGCCCTTCTTCATGAGGCTGCCGAGCACGCGCTGCTCTCCCTCATTCAAGACATGCCTCACACGCTCCTTATCGCGCTCGGCGAACTTCACGCCGCCGATCTTCTTGAGCACCGCAGCTTCTGTTGCGTCCAATTGCTTCAGAACCCGGAGGCAGGCATGATCCTTTTCCATGTCCCACACACACTCAGAACCGTCCTTCACGTTGAGTGCAGCGGCGACGAAGTCAGGCACCTCGACCGCAAGCCGGTCATTGGCTTTGAACACCCTCGCCATGACACATACTTCTGAAGGATAAACTATTTAAAATCCCCTCCCGACCTCGGCACTCTGCAAGCACACCCGTTTAAAACCCGGCCGCCCCTAACAAAACAAAGATGAAGGGCTATGACGACCCTTTTCTTTCTAGAAGAAAGAAAAGCGTCGATGGAAAAGAAAGACTAAGTTTGTCAGCGCTCCGCGCTGGCTACTACACGGTAATGCTATGAAGAACTATGACTGCATCCGCTGCAAGGGCACGAGAATGCTGTGCGGGAGGAGCGTGTGCCCCCGCGTTGAAAAAGCACTGCAAGCGAGAAAAGTAAGTGTTGCGAAAGACATGGGCGGCTCATCCCCCTCAATCTTCGTGGGACGGACCGGCTACCCCCGCATCTCTGTAGGCCCGATGCTCGCCCAAGTCACTGACGCCACGAGCTTCGACGCTCCTGAAAAGTGGTACGGCACGCCGCTCCAAGACATAGTCGGCATGCGCTACCAACTCGTCCGCACTAAAGAATCCATGCAAGTCAAAGCCGCCCTCCAACCGAACCGCGACCTGCTTGAAATGCAGGATGTCGCGATGAGCGAGCGCGCGGTCGACACTGAAGTCCATTTCAGCAAAGAGCCAAGGTTCTCAGTCAATGCGAGCGAATCCGCTGCGCCTTACGGCCCGGTCGGGGAGCTGAAGGGCTTCGAAGTGACGTCCAACCCGAAGATACCGAAAAAAGTGGACTGCATTGTCGGCGACGAGCTCAAGGCAGCAGAGCAAGTGAAACAGCTCTACGACGTGGCGCCTGTTTCGCAGATCTCCAAAATCCTCAGCGTCGGCCTGCTGGGTAAGGACAAAAAGCTTGTGCCCACCCGCTGGTCGATCACTGCCACAGACGATTCCATCGGGAAGAACCTCATCACTGACGTGAAAGAGTTCGACGAAATCAACGAGTACCAGTTGTTCTCCAGCGAGTACCTCGGCAACAGGTTCTTCATCCTCCTCGCGCCGGTCAAGTGGTGCTTCGAGAACCTTGAGTGCTATGTGCCAGGCAACATCTGGCTTGACGCTGGCGAAGACGTGACGTTCATGGTGGACTGGGAGCCTTACGACGGCAGGACGAAGTACGCCGACAACGTCACCGGAGCGTACTACTGCGCGCGGCTCGGAGTGCTGGAGCACCTCAAGAAAGAGAAGCGTCAGGCCGGCGCGATCGTCGTGCGCGAGGTAACGCCAGACTACTGGTGCCCGGTAGGCGTTTGGCAGGTTAGGGAGAATGTGCGCGCGGCCATGAAAGGAGGTCACGAAACGTTCCAATCTTTGGATGATGCACTGCAGTTCATGCGCTCGCAGCTCATCACGCGCGAGGCCTGGGAAAAACAGAGTAACGTGTTACCGCGCTGGCGGAGCAGGGACGCGTTCCTGAAATGGTTCCTCTAATCCTCCTTCTCCATGCCCAGTCACTCTTTGAGTTTTCCAAAACCGATGCGCCTCATTGTCCTGAGCACGTCCCCCGCAGGCACGCTCATCCTGTTCACTGCTTCCCTTGCCGGCGCGTGTCCGAGCGGATACACCTTGATGCCTGGCCGCACTGGCTCTCTCCCCAAAGGGTCTACTGGCACTGGAGGCGAAGGCTCCCTGCGCACGGGAATGAGTGCTGTCGGCCGAGAGTACCTGCCGCTAACGGTTCCGGAAGGATTGAGCACTGGCGTTCTCTGCACCGATTTCATCCCTATGATCCCAACAAGTCTCGAGCCGATTGTTCTCGCGCGCTCTGCGAGTCTCATGCAATTCACCTGTTAATCTTTTTGCGAGCTTTGTTTATATACCTTCCAATAAGTCTTTTATACTTGGGTTGCGTTACTCTGTTTATGGTATTCTGTGGGCTTTGCAAGGAGGCTAAAGAGCCCAGATATCATTGGATGATCCAAGAAATCGGCGCGAACTCCCGCATGGGCAAGTTCCGCGTGTGCGATGACTGCGCTTCCGAACTCCTGCGCGACATGCTGAGAAAGGTTCACGGCATCCGCGATGGGCAGGAACTGCCTTCTCCCATATCCCTCTCCAAGACCGGCATCATAGAAGAGATGGTCTTGCGCGACGACAACTCACTCGAAATCACGGTTTCCATCGACATAGGAAAGGCACGCCGCATTGTCGAGCGTTCGCAAGAAGAGCCTAAGTGATCAAGAGTATACGTTCAAGTACGTCGTCGCAGTCTCTGGTTCTGCACCATTCATCGTCAGCCGCACCACGATCTTGTAACTGCCTTCTGTCGCAGTCGGCGCGATGGCAACATCGAAATCGACTTTCCTGTAAGCGCCCGCGCCCACAACTCCTTCCGAGCGCTTCTTTTCCGGCACTATCACGACGTCGCTCTCAGGCACTACTTCTATGACTGCATTCCTCACGTCTTCTTGCAGCGTGTTCCGGATAGTCACTGCCAGCTTCGTGCTCTCGCCTGGCCGTACCCTATCCTGCGCGAACGCGAGGCTGATGCTCTTGCTCAAGGTCATGCCGCTGGCCAGGAACGCCAGTGCTACTACGATCACTACGAATGCTGCTGCGACGCCCAACTCCTTCTTCCTCTCTGTTATCGTGTCCAAGTTCATTTCAGCACACCCCACAAACCAATCGCTTCTGCGAGGGCCTTGTTCTTCTTCGCTGCTTCATTCAGCGCGACTCCTTCCGAAGCAGCTTCCACTGCAGCCCGCGCCGCTTCAGCACCCTTTCGCGTGCCTTTCGGGTGGCCGTGCACTCCGCCGCCCATCTGGATCACGACGTCCTTGCCCATGAGTTTCACGAGCTTCGGCACCATGCCCGGGTGCAGTCCTCCGGAAGCTACTGCCAGCACCGGACGGATATGCCCCCAATCCTCTGCGAGCACGTTGTGCTTCGTGTCAGCCGGGATGAACGAGCCCTCTATCTCTTTCTCGATGCTCACCACTTCCTCAGGCCCGCCCTCCATCTTGCCGACTGCAGTGCCTATGTGTAGCTGGTCAACGCCGATGAGCCGCGCGATCTTCGCGACTGCAAGCATGCTCATGCCGTGGTACTTGTTGCGCGTGAGCGCGGCGTGCATTGCGCGGTGCGCGTGCAAGACCATGTTCAGGTCCTGGTTCGCTTCGCGCACTGTCTGCACAGCGCTCCACCCGCACGTGATTATGTCTATCATCGCGTACTCCCCACCCTGTTTCTTCACGAACTCCGCGCGCCGCAGCATCTCCGAGGTCTCGGCGGTGATGTTCGGCATGTACATCTTTCTCTCGCCGGTCTCCTTCTCTGCCTTGTCACGCGCCTTCAGCGTTGCCACGACCCTCTTCTCGAATGGGTTGAATCTCTGGCTGGACAGGTTCTCGTCGTCCTTCACGAGGTCCAACCCCCCAACCCACGCGTCGTAACTCACCTGAGCGTGATTCTGCCAGTCCAGCCCGACTTTCGGCTTGACTATCGTCCCTACGAGCGGCCTGTCATTCACGCGCAAGAGCTTTCGCACGCCGGGCACGCCGTACTTCGGTCCGAGGAAAGATTTATCCATCTTCGGCGGGAAGTATATGTCTTCTATGCGCAGTGAGTCCAAAACTTTCATGCCGTATATGTTTCCCGCGATGCTGCTGAGCACCTGCGGCATGTTGCCTGGCTCGAACAAGTCTATCGGGTACGCGACCTTGACCTGCTCTCCTTTTATGCTGTACACTTTTGCCGACAGCTTCTCTGCAATCCCCTTCTTCATGGTCTTGACGTCGGTCCACGTGCCGACGCTGCTTTCACCAGCCAGGTTTTCGCACGCCTTCTGCATGCTCACTCCTTTCGCAGGCTTCACGCGGAATGCGACCACGAGGTCTTTAGTGTCCGGCGCGTAATCCGGATGCACGAATCCTTCGTACCCCATGCTCTTCCTTTATCTCAAACATGTATTTAATGGCTGTGGGTGCAGAGTTAACTATAAATACGATGGCTGCGTTTTTCTGTTCAGGTGTTTACCATGCGCAGGGCAATCTTAGTTCTTCTCCTCGTTTCAGTAGCAGTGGCTGCAATTCAGTTGGATTCCTGCAACCAGAGCAATTGGATTCCGGGTGTTTACCAGGTCACTGCCGACCTCGCGAACGACACGGACTGCCTGGCCATCGACTCGAGCGATGTCATCCTCGACTGCCAGAACCACAACATAGTTGTCAGCGGCCCCGGAAGCGCTGTGTCAACGGATGTTCTCTTGTCTCTCGAGAACATCACGCTAAGGAACTGTAACGCGACTTCCACAGGTGATTATGTGGTCGTCTTTGAGAACGTGATCAGCCTCACTGTTGAGAATGTTAACACCACGGAGCTGCACTCATCATTCGATGGCTTGCGCGTCGTGAACTCTTCAACAGTCTTCGTTGACAATCTCCGCGTCACAGGCACGCCCTGGATCGGCGTCACGATCGAAGAAAACACGAACCACTCGCTCCTCAAGGACATCACAGTGCTGAATTCGGCAGCGCACGGCATCCTCCTCCTAAATTCCACTAACATAACGTTGGAAGACAGTCTCGTCGACTGCGCCGGCCAGTCCTCGTTAGGCATTTCCATAATCTCGGACGAGGATGTTTACGTACACTCAAATACTGTGCAGCGTTGCACAGATGATTCCGTTTGGCAGGAGCTCGGCAACAAGGTCGTGATCAAGGACAACGTCCTCGGCGACGGTGAGTACGGCATAGATCTGGGCTGTGGCCTTGGCGGGTGCAACAACTCGCTCATAGAAGACAACATCATACTGAACGCCTCCCAGTTTGGCATAAGCATAGGTGCAGACGGTCTCGCCAACAACATAACCATGCAAAAGAATATCGTGTACAACACAGGAGCCGCTGGACTAGTCGTGCAACAGGTGGACAACGCTGTCGTTTTCAACAACACCATCCGCAATGTCACAGGGGACGGCGGCATTTACATGGACTGTGCTTATGTCGAAACAGTTAATGTGTCCCACAACATCATTTCGACAGCACTGGCATCTGGCGGCAGTGATGCGGTATACCTCCAGAACTGTTACTCTGCCAAGGCGTATTACAACTCGATCCGCGACGCGAACGCCGGCATAACGGCGGAGAATGTCACTGATGCTGATATCCAGTACAATGACATACGCGACCTTACACCAGTTGCCGGAGCAGCGGCAAGCGGCATTCGCATGGATTCCGAGTCGGGCGGCACTGTGTCCAACAACGTGTTCTCTAACATCTCGAGAGGATCGGGCCTTTTGGCTGCTGGCATCCTTTTCTACGGTGGCAGCGGCGCGTTCACTCTTTCGGGCAACACGTTCTCTGACATAGGCAGCGGCGGGGACTTCGACGCGTGCGTGCTGAACTACGCCCAGACAAACGCGATCACTGCTTCGAGCAATGACTTCTCCGGGTGCAATAAATTCGCCATCGCTTCCTTAGGTACTGAAGCCTTTGGCGCGAACCCCGACCTGCCCGGCGCTGGGAACACGTTCGCGACGAGCACGCACTCAGCCTTCCTCCAGTTGTGGTTCGTGCAGGTGAATGCCAGCAATGAGAGCTCCAATCCAGTGGCTGGCGCTGTCGTGCACTTCTACGACCTGTTCGGCGACAACTCGACGTGGTACGGCACCACGAAGACCACCGATGCCAGCGGCCTCACGCCTTTCGATACTGCCACGTTCGACTTCACTGTCATACCCGAGTACGGTTACTCTGATTCGTGGGCGCAGACGACGTACACTCCCTCTCTCGTGGATGCGAGCGCCAGTTCCGGAGAATTGTCTTTCTTATTGGAAGACAACTACCTTGCTGCGTACGGGACTGCGTTGGACGTCGTGTTGTACGCGGCCGACACGACAAAGCCCACAATCATCAACTGGACTGCGGTTCCGTCCTCCATCCCGGTAGGCCCGGCGACTACGACGCTGAAAGTGATTGCTGCTGATGGTTCGGGCATCAAGAACGTCACTGCCGACTTGTCCGAGCTGGGTGGGTCGAGCAGCGTGGCAATGACTGCGTCCGGCTCGATGTATTCCTACGCAGCGTCCTGCAGCGTGGTGGGTCCTCACAGCGTGTACATAAACGTGACGGACAACGCGGGCAATTACAATGATTCAGTGACGATTCCCGTCACGTGCTCTGGCGCTGATGACACGCCGCCGTACGTTTCCAGCAAATCACAGACGAAGCTTGTTCTGTACAACACTGGTTCGGACAACGCGCTGGTGGGCGTTGTCGCCGGCGACAACGTTGCGGTGCTCAGTGTCTCTTTGAACATGTCCGCGCTGGGCGGTTCCTCGGACCAGCCCATGTCTAGCGTGGGCGGGAGCACGTGGAACTACACTGTGAACACGAGCGTTGCCGCGGGCACGTACTATGTGTTCATCAACGTGACTGACACGAGTTACAACTCGAACGAGACGCAGTTCTTCACGTTCCAGGTGAGTGAGGGAGGGGCTTCGGATGACGGTGACAGCGATGGCTTGAACAACGCTGATGAGGCCACGTACGGCACTGACCCGAACGACCCGGACACTGATGATGACGGGTTCCTGGATGGTGATGAGGTCGGCGCCGGCTCTGATCCTCTGGATGCGAACAGCGTGCCGGAAACAGCGTACTCGATGATTCAGGTCGCTCCTGCGTGGGATGTGCTTGCTTTGTTCGTGTTCCTGGTGCTGGCGGTGGCGTTCGTTTTGGCCCGCGCCTAAGCGTTTCACAACGCATAAATAGGACAAGTGTTTTTAGGTTACGTGAGGTGCTTTCATGAAACGCTTGCTTGCGATGCTTCTGATATTGTTCTCTGCCAGCGCAGCCCTTGTCTGCGTTGACGAGTCTGAGTGGCCGTGCGACGGGCCTGCTGCGGAGTTCGCCTTTGGTGCTGCTTCTTATGCTGGTGTTGTTCACGGGGATTATGTGTCGTTCGACATCACTTACAGCTTGGATGTGTTCGGTTCGGGTTGGGCTGACGTGCCTTTGTTCGGGTCCGAGCTGTTGGTGGAGGACGCGCGGTTGGATGGCTCGCCTGTTTCCTTGTCTGTCATCGACGAGTTCCTTGTTTGCAGCGAGGTGAAGTGCACTTACCCGGTTGTGGGCAAGAGGTATCACCTCATCACTGATGCCGCTGGCAGCCACACGCTGAAGGTTAAGGCAAGGGCCAAGCTGTTGAAGGGCGCGAGTATCGACGAGTTCAGTTTCTTCATCCCTTCTGCGCAGCAGACGAAGCTCTCCCTGGAAATCCCCGGCTCTGTAGCCGTGAACGTCCACAACGAATTCGGCAAGAGCGTGGAGCAGCGTGATGGCAAGACGTTCGTGACCGCGACGATTCAGAGCATGGAAAACCTGCTGTCTGTTTCGTGGGGCGCTGGCGAAGCGGTTCCTTCTGAGGTGAAGGAACCGATCGTCTTCGCTGACGTATCGCAACTGGTTACTGTGGGCGAGTCTTCTGTGAAAGGCTCTATCACGTTGTCTTACAGCATCCTGCAGGCCGGCGTCAACCAGCTGAGGATCACGCTGCCGGACACTGTCGAGGTGCTGGACGTGAGTTCCTGGCGCATGAGCGAGTGGAAGGAAGACGTGTCTGCTGGTGTGAAGACCATCATTGTTTTCTTCGGGTCCGAGGTGGTGGGCAGCGAGCAGGTCGTAGTGTCATGGGAGCGTGCTGTTAGCGGCGAGTCGTTCGCAACAGACGTGCCTGAGGTAACTGCTGTTGGCGTTCGCAGGGAGAATGGCTTCATCGCAATAGCGTCCAAGGACAGCGTCGAGGTGTCCGAGCAGAGCGCTGAAGGGCTGATACGCATTGATGCGACAGAGTTGCCGGAGAGCGTTTACTACAGTGCGGATGCCCCGGTGCTCTTCGCGTACAAGTACCTGAATCACCCGTACTCTGCTGTGTTCACTGCAGTGAAGCACGAGGAGGTGCCTGTGCTGACTGTTGCCGCTGACAAGGCAAGCATCATAACGCTCGTTACTCCCGAGGGAAAGATGCTGACCAAGGCCCAGTACAGCGTGCGCAACAACAAGAAGCAGTTCCTGCAGGTCATCTTGCCTGAGGGCTCAGAGTTGTGGAGCGCTGTCGTGGACGGAGAGCCCGTGAAGCCGGCGAAGAGCGGTGAGGCTTACCTCATCCCGTTGGTGGCGTCGCAGAAGAGCGGTTCCACGTTGCGTGCGTTCGCTGTGGAGTTCGTTTATGTGAGGGACGCGCCTGCGATGCAGTTCATCGGCTTGCACGAGTTCGTCCTGCCTTCTGTGGACGTGGCTGTCAGCGAGCTGTCATTCGGCTTGTATGCTCCTGCGTCGTTCGAGTACCCTGCGTTCTGGGGTCTGGACAGGGAGTACGACTCTTACGTGCCGGAGATATACAGTGAGCCGTCCTATGGTTACGGTTACGCTCCTCAGGCTGCGCCCGCTTCGATGGATGAGCTGCTCTCTGCCAGGGTGGAGGAGGTATCGGAGTTTGCGGGGGCTGTTGAAGAGGCGAGGGTGAAGGGTGTGCTGCCTGTGCAGGTTTCAGTGCCCGAGAAAGGCGACGCGTTCGTGTTCTCGAAGGCTTTGGTCACGCCAGAGCAGCGCCTCACTGTAGGTGGCTGGTATCTTGGCGGCACGGTTGCAGCAGTCCTCTTGTGGGCGGTGTTTGTAGGCGTGGCGTTCTTCGTGTGGAGGTTCTTCCGCGCGTTCGGCAAGGGCAAGAAGGAGTGGAAGATGCTTGGCAAGGCCGGGGCCTTGACTGTTGCTGCGTGGCTGCTTGTGTCGTACACGCTGGTGTTCGCTGTGTTCGCCTGGTTTATCGCGGGCTTTGCCGGCGTGGCGTTTGTCGTGTACTCGCATTTCACGAGGAAGCGCAAGTGAATGGTTTATAAACCTCTTCGTGCAGAAACAATGCGTTGAGGTGTTTCCTTATGAAGAGAGTGTTGACTGTTCTTCTCGTTCTGGCCGCTGCTTTCGCAGCGTGCAACACTAACGCGATCTGTGAGACTGGCGAGGACGCGTCTTGCAGCGACTGCTCTTTCGGGGCGAGCGTGTGCGTTGATGATGGCGTGTGCACGTACGCGGAGACGAAGGGCAGTTGCCGTGATTGCCGGACGTTCGTGCCCAGCACTGCGCCGCAGTGCGTTGACGACGGCGTTTGCAGTTCCGGCGAGGATGCGATAGGCTCTTGCAGTGATTGTTCCGGCTCGAATGTGACGGGCTTGCTCTTGCTCGGCGGCGGGGCTCTTTTCATCTTCGGGTTCGTGTTCGTTGGCATGGCTGTGCTGACTGCGTTTGGTGTTGTTGCGTACAAGAAGCGCAGGCAGGGCAAGGACTGGCACACGAGCAAGCATGGCCGCATCCGCATGTAGTCGCGTTAGCAGCAACGCATAAAAACCACGGCTCCGTTACTTTGTTCATGGGCTTGGCGATAAGCGAGATTGTTCCCGCCCACACCGTGGAGGTTGAGCACCTGACTGGCAGGGTCATCGCCGTAGATGCTTACAACACACTTTATCAGTTCCTTAGTATTATCCGTCAGCCTGATGGCACGCCGCTGCAGAACAGCAAGGGCGAGATCAGTTCGCACCTCACCGGACTGCTTTATCGGACGAGCAAGCTTGTTGAGGCTGGGATCCGGCCCGTGTACGTGTTTGATGGGGTGCCGCCTGAGAGGAAGCACGAGACGCTTCTCAAGCGCGCCGCAATCCGGAAGGAAGCGAAGCTGAAGTGGGAAGCGGCTTTGGAGCGTGGCGCTGAGGAGGAGGCGCGCCTGTATGCTCAGCAGGCTGTGCGCTTGTCCGAGGGTATGGTGACTGATTCCAAGGCGTTGCTTGATGGCTTGGGCGTTCCTTGGGTTCAGGCGCCGGGCGAGGGCGAGGCTCAGGCCTCGCTGATGGCTGCGCGGGGCGCTGCGTGGGCTGTGGGCAGCCAGGACTTTGATTCGCTGCTGTTCAATGCGCCGAGGCTTGTGCGCAACTTGACCATAACGGGGAAGCGGAAGGTTCCGCGCAAGGATGTTTACGTGGTTGTGAAGCCCGAAATCATTCATTTGTCAGAGGTCTTTTCTTCTCTGGGCGTAACAAGGGATCAGCTGCTCGAGATCGCGCTGATGATCGGCACTGACTATAACGCCGGTGTGAAGGGGATTGGCCCGAAAAAGGCGTTGGCTTTGGTCCAGAAGGGAAGGACTGCGGATGATGCTTACGGCGAGGCGGGTCTTGATGCGTCGTCTTTGGGTGCTGTGCGCGAGTTGTTCAGTAATCCGCTGGTCACAGAGGATTATTCCGTTCAGTGGAAGATGCCTGATGAGTCGGCTGTCCTTGAGCTTCTTGTTGAGCGTTTCGAGTTCAGCGAGGACAGGGTGAAGAAAGCAGTTGAAGGCATTGTCGAGCATTTGGATGTTGTTGGCACTCAGTCAAGGCTCGACAGGTGGGTGTGAGCATGGCGTATGAGAATGTTGTCCTGTCTAGGGAGGCGAAGAAGGGTTTCGTGGAGCGCATGAAGAAGGCGTTCGTTGAAGACGATATTGTCGGCTTGAAGGAGATAAGCAACGAGGCTATCGAGAGTGTTGCGCTCGTCGAGGACAAGGATCTTGTGGACATTTCCCTCATCGCTTACTCGCTTTACAAGCTCATTTCCAAGCCTCACTACACTGAGGGGCGTTCCTGGGCGATGTTCGTTGATGACGTGCTTGATGATCTGGATGAGGTTCACGCGCTTGTCCGTGCCGGAAAGGACCTGCACGGGATTCTCGAGGAGGATATCATGAGGGACATTGCCATCATGGACGAGAGTTACAGCAACTACCTGAAGGATGTTCTGTACAAGGCGCGCATAAAGCAGGCTTCCCGCCTGTATGCTCTTGGCCTGTCCTTGAATCGTGCTGTGGCGCTCACTGGCGCTGACAAGTTCAAGGTCGCTGCTTATGTAGGCACTACGCGGATTCACGATCGTCCGTTCACGCAGACGAAGAGCGTGAAGGAGCGTTTGGGGTATGTGAGGGAGGTGCTGGGATGAGCAAGGCCAGGGATTATGATCATGGCCGGACCATTGTCTGCGATGCTTCTGCGCTCATCTCGCTTTCAGAGAATTGCTTGCTCTGGCTGTTGTACGACTTGGACGCGGATTTTGTCATCCCGAAGAGCGTGAAGGAGGAGATCGTGGACAGGCCGTTGGCTTCGGAGCGTTTCGAGTTCAAGGCCATGCGTCTCGCGAAGGCTGTGGATGACGGCGTTTTAAGGGTTGTTGAGGACAGGAGGGCGTGGTCGCTTGCCAGGAAGCTCGAGAGGAGCGCGAACCGCTTGCTGAAGAAGCGGAGGAAGCCGGTTACTGTCATGCATGTGGGCGAGGCTGATGCGTTGGGCTTGGCGATGCAGATGAAGGCCATTTACCTGCTGGATGAGCGCACGACGCGCCTCGTTGTCGAGGATCCGGATAGCTTGAAGCGGTACATCGAGGCGAGGATGCACATAGATCTTGATCTGGATAAGCGTGTTGCAAAGGATTTGCGCGAGGACATGAATGGCGTCCGCATCATCCGTAGCGCTGAGTTGTTGGCGTATGCGTACGAGAAGGGTCTTCTCGAGCGTTTGGGATTCAACGGCAGGGTGCTGCACGCGGGCTTGTTCGCGCTGAAGTTCGCTGGTTGCGCGATTACTGACGATGAAATACGAGACTACCTCAGAATCATGCAAAAGTGATTGTTACTACGTTTAAATCCTCACAAAAAGCTCTTTAAATGGTTGTTGGTTTAACCTACATAATTATGCATAAGGGTGTCTCCATGAACGCAAAACTACTTACTTTGCTATCTTTAACTTTGTTTGTTTTTTCTGCTGTTGCGGCAGTCCCCGGCTTGTTGATAACCTTGCCTGCTTCGAATGGGACGTCGCAGAACGCTGACTTTGCGTTCAATGTGACAACGAGTATAGATGCGAATTGTTCGATGAACGTGACCACTGACCCGACTGTGAATGGTTATGATGCGTGGTACTCGACTGACAACGTGACGCACGAGGCGACTATTTCTTTAGGGTCTTACACAGAGGGTTCTTTGTATTATATTCACGTGAATTGCACCGGCAACTCGACCGCAGCGGATTGGAACATCACGAACATCACGTTCTGGAAGGACACGACACCGCCGTCTGTTGGTTATCCTTACATCAACTCGACGCAGGTGAACTACTCTGGGTGGGTGCCTGGCACGATTTCCTTGAAGGCGCAGGTCAATGACACTACTTCACCGATCAGCACAGCTACTTGCTTGTTCTTCAACAGTGCCCTCAATGTGTCAGGAAGTTGGGAGGATGGTACAGATGCTTATAACGGGTTTTGTTTTGCTTTGAATCAGATCCTGACAAACGGCACTGCGTACATGTTCTATTTCTCTGTGAATGATTCTTCAATTCCTGTGAGCAGTCAGGGGGTTGGCGGGTCTGTCTCGTGGGTTGCTGACACGCAGCACCCGAACACGACTTCCAGCGAAACTGGCGGGTGGCACACTGCTGCTTACAACGTGACGCTCACCTGTGCCGACACTTCTTCTGGTTGTGCTGCTACGAATTACAGCATGGATGGCGGTGCTTGGTCCGCGCTCAACGAATACAATGTCACGATAAGCACTGAGGGCAATCACACGATCTTGTTCAATTCAACTGACAATGTCGGTAACGTCGAGCCGAGCAACACGATCTGGGCGGCTTTGGACACCAGCGACCCTGTTGTCACGCTTGTGACTGTCGATAACTATAACGTTACTGATACCACGCCGACGTTACAGTTCAATTTTACGGATACTGGGATAAACATCACGTCTTGCGTGTTGTATGTGAATGGTCAGAGTAATGCGACGAATGCCACGACGTTGAATGCGACGACGACGAATCTCACTACCTCTGTGTTGGGTGATGGTGCGCATACTTGGTACGTGAATTGTACTGATGATGCTGGCAATGTGGGTAATAGTTCCTCGTATAATCTTACGGTGGATACTACCGGACCACTATTCGTCGAGGTTTATCCGTCGAGTCCGTTGGCGCAGGGTGGTACGTATAACATATCTTACACTATATATGATGGTCTTGAGGCCAACTACATGATTTACCGCAATGATACGCAGGTTGGTACTGTGGGTTCTTTCGCTAATGCAGTGTTGTTCAATATTAGTGTGAACACAACGGGTGTTGGTACGTGGAATTACTCTATTGTGGCTAATGACTCGGTATCGAACGCGAACTCCACGTATTCGTTGTTGGTTGTCACTGATCAGTCTGCGCCGTCTGTGACTTTGATTACTCCGGATTATTATAATTTTAGTAACTCGACGCCAACGCTTGAATTTAATTTCACGGATAATGTTGATTTGACTACGAGTTGCGTGTTGTATGTGAATGGTCAGAGTAATGCGACGAATGCCACGACGTTGAATGCGACGACGACGAA